>CAMWUZ010000131.1 GCA_947177595.1 uncultured Porphyromonadaceae bacterium
GTTTTATGTATTAGTTAATTTTTAAAATATAACACAAATATGAGTAAAAATGTTGCGGCGAATATTCCAACTGTTTGAGCACCATACCATTTTTGATTAATTTTGCAGTATGATATATCCTGACTCATTTGAATACAAAATAGGTTTTGATAAGGTAAGGGAATCTGTTGCAAAGCGTTGCACAACTTCCGGAGCTGCCGCCCGGGCGGAGGAGATGGCTTTTTCATCTGATTTCAACATGGTGAAAAGCGCTCTCGTCTCAGTACATGAGATGACTCAGATTGCCAGAGGAGAGGATGCTATGCCGGCAAATAGCTGCGGTGAAGCATCAAAAGTTCTGAAAACATTCAAAGTACCCGGAAGCAATTGCTCAGCGGGTGATATGCTGTCTGTAGCTAAAGCATTGGAAAGTATCGAGGAAACGAGCCGCTTTTTCCGTAATTTGAAGGATGAGGACGGTAATTCCCGTTTACCTGAACTTGATGGCATTGCCTCACGGATAGAAACATTTGAGCAGTGCCGCAGAGAAATTGAACGTATTCTTGACAGATTCGGCAATGTCAAGGACAATGCATCGGCTCCTTTGAGTGAAATACGCCGTTCTCTTTCCTCCATGAGCGGCACGGTGAATTCCGCCATGCGCAGGGTCATGACCAAAGCCATTGCGGAAGGCATTATTGAATCGGATGCATCACCCGCCATGCGTGACGGACGTCTTGTTCTTCCGGTTGCCCCGATGAACAAAAGAAGATTACCCGGTATAGTGCACGATGAGAGCGCTTCCGGCAAGACCATCTATATCGAGCCGGCGGAAGTTGTGGAGGCGAATAACCGCATCCGCGAACTTCAGCTTGAGGAAAAGAGGGAGATAATGCGGATTCTGTCTGAATTATGCTCGAAGCTACGCCCGTATATCCAGAATATCCTCTATTCTATCGATATTCTTGACAATCTTGATTTTATCAGAGCCAAAGCATTGTTCGCGCTTGATTGCGGAGGCACTTTGCCACATTTATCCAAGAAACCGGAACTGGAATGGTATCATGCCGTTCATCCGGTGCTATTGAAATCGCTCAGATCACAAGGTAGAGAAATTGTGCCGCTTGACATTCACCTCTCCCCTTCCCGACGCATTCTGATTATTTCAGGTCCGAACGCCGGCGGTAAGTCGGTATGCCTTAAAACAGTCGGCATCGTACAATATATGGCACAATGCGGTATGCTTCCACCGGTTTACGAGAATTCACATTTCGGAATTTTCAACGACATCTTTGTTGACATAGGTGACAACCAGTCAATCGAGGATGACCTGAGTACATATAGTTCACATCTGCGTAACATGAAGCTGTTTGTTGGTAGAGGCAGACCAAGTTCACTCGTGCTTATAGATGAGTTCGGCTCCGGCACTGAGCCTCAGATAGGAGGAGCTATAGCGCAAGCAGTGCTGCATAAATTCGCCGATGCAAAAATGTGGGGAGTAATCACAACTCACTATCAGAATCTCAAGCAATTTGCTGAAGATACAGATGGATTGGTAAACGGCTCCATGCTCTATGACCGTCATCTTATGCAACCACTGTTCAAATTGTCAATAGGTAATCCGGGGAGCTCGTTTGCTGTGGAGATAGCACGGAAAACCGGTCTGCCAGCCGACATCATCGAGGAGGCGGAAAGTATTGTAGGAAGCGAGTATATCAATCTTGACAAGTATCTTCTCGATATAGCTCGTGACCGTAAATACTGGGAAAACAAACGAACTGAAATCAAGCGTAAGGAAAAGCGGCTTGACGAGGTTATAGAACGGTATGAAGGTGATGCCGAGACTCTTCGCTCAAAACGCAGAGAAATCATAGATCAAGCCAAAGAGGAGGCGCAGCGCATCATATCTTCAAGCAATGCATCAGTAGAACGCACAATCCGTGAAATTCGTACAGCACAAGCCGACAAGCAGAAGACTCTGGAGGCTCGGCGCAAACTAATCGAGACTAAAGAAAGTATCGCGGAGCAGAAAGATGAGATGCATCCTTTGCTCAAAAAAGCGCCGAAGAAGAAAAAGCAGAAGCCGTCAGCCGAAAGCAAAAAATCTCAGCAGCCCCTCGCCATTGGCGATTCTGTGAAACTTGATGGAGAAGGAAGCGTAGGAAAGATACTCGAGTTGAGTGGCGATAACGCAACTGTAGTATTCGGCATGATGAAAACCACCGTGAAATCATCACGCCTCGTTCACACAGACGCCAAGCAGGAGAACTCACACAATGTGACATTTGTAAGCACATCCACCTCGGATTCAAGCAGAGAGCGGCAACTTAATTTCAGCACGGAAATAGATGTGCGAGGCATGAGAGTGGATGAAGCTATACAGGCTGTCACCTATTTCATTGACGATGCAGTGCAGTTTTCATCCGGTAGAGTGAGAATACTCCACGGCACAGGCACCGGTGCTCTACGCGAAGCAATCCGCCAGTATCTGGGCACTGTCAGCGACGTTAAATCCTATCGCGATGAGCATGTTCAATTCGGTGGTGCGGGAATAACCGTTGTTGAGCTTCGTTAGTTTTTATTTATACCAAGAGCATAATTCTATATGCGGCAAACGCAATCACCCATGCGATTGCGGTATTATATAATACTGAAAACAGCCCGTATTTCCAGCTTCCGGTTTCACGCACTATTGCTATTACAGTGGCTGTGCATGGACAATACAGCAGAATGAATATCATGAAACTCAACGCGGTTGCCGCCGTAAAATCAGGGTTGCCTGTTACCGGATTCGGCGCCATGAGACGCGCCCCTAAAGAGCTGTCCTCAACTTCGGTATCTCCGGTATAGAGCACACCAAGAGTGGAGACCACGATTTCCTTTGCGGGAACACCTGCCAATGCAGCGACTGACGCCCTCCAGTGGAAACCGAGCGGTTCCATTATCGGGTTGACCAGCTTACCTGCCATCTCCAGATATGAGTCAGATTCAGTATCAATAGCGGAATCATCTGCGGCAGCGAGTTCTTCAGTGTCGCCCGTCAGAGAAAACGCAGTAGATTTTTCATCGTGCATAGGGAAGTAATCGAGCGCCCAAACTATTATACTTGCCACAAGTATTACACCTCCCATTTTCTTAAGATACTGCTCGCCTTTACCCCACATATGGCGAAGAGACGCTTTAAGAGTGGGGATGCGATATGGCGGCAGCTCCATAACAAAGGGGGTTTCATCCGCTTTAAACCAGAAGCTGCGCAGCAATCTTGCTGTTGCCATCGCCACAAGTATGCCAAGAAGATATAATCCGAGAAAAACCAATGCGGCATGCTTTTCAAAGAAAGTGCCGACCAAAAGCACATAGACCGGGAGGCGCGCGGAGCATGACATAAACGGATTTATCAGAATAGTGATAATTCTGCTTGAACGGCTTTCAATAGACCGGCTTGACATAATAGCAGGAACATTACATCCGAAACCCATAACAAGAGGTATAAATGATTTGCCATGCAGCCCTATACGGTGCATCAGTTTATCCATGATGAAAGCGGCTCTCGCCATATATCCGGAGTCCTCCATAAATGATATGCAGAAGTAAAGGATAAGAATGTTGGGTAAGAATACAATCACACCGCCGACACCACCGATGATACCGTCGGCGATAAGATCTTTCAGCGGTCCGTCCGGCATCACGTCCTGCACCAAACCGGCTATCCACCCTACAAGGCTTTCTATCCACGCCATCGGATATGAGCCAATTTCAAATGTCGCCCAGAAAATGGCAAACATTATGATAAGAAATATGGGAAAGCCGAAAAGTTTATTGGTTACAAAGGTGTCGATTATTCTTGTGGATTCATTGCTCTCTTTCTCACCTTTAACAAGTGTTTCGGCAAGTGCTCCGGCTATGAATCCATATTTTTCACCGGCAATGAGAGATGACACATCGTCATTGCATACCTTTTCAATTCTCTGGAGTTCATTGTCTCGTAATTCCAAAATGGTGCTCCCCGCCGGAAGTTTCCTCACTTCATCCTCCACTTCCTTGTCTCGCTCCAGAATCTTAATAGCAAGATACCGTGGTGAGAAATGACGCCCGATATGATCATCTTTCTTGATTTCATCCTTAATTACGGTCACACCTTTCTCTATATCCGCTCCCAGTGGTACATGAATATGTCGAACCGCATCCTCTCTGCCCTCATATACATCTATAACCGTGTCAAACAACCGGTCTATTCCCTCTCCGGTTCTGGAAACCGTCGGTACTACCGGCACTCCTATCATCTCGCCAAGCAGCTTATAGTCAAGTTCATCACCGCTTTTCTTGAGTTCATCATACATATTAAGAGCAATCACCATGCTCCTGTCCATATCAATCAACTCGGTAGTGAGGTATAGATTTCTTTCAAGGTTGGAGGCTACCACCACATTAATAATTACATCGGGGGTCTCATCCCTGAGATATTTTCTTACATACAACTCTTCCGGAGAATATGAAGCGAGCGAATATGTGCCCGGCAGATCGACAATATTGAATGTATAGCCTCCATGATTGAACTTACCGACTTTGGCATCTACCGTAACCCCACTGTAGTTGCCGACATGTTCCCTAGCTCCGGATGCTATATTGAACAATGAAGTCTTTCCACAATTCGGATTGCCGACCAAAGCAACATTTATTGTTTTGCGCCTTGCGTAAAATTCTTTTTCGGCATATTCTGTATGCCGCTCCTCTGATTCAGTCGCAGGACTTTCGTGTGGTTCCACCTTCACCGGAAGTACCTCTACAAGATGGGCTTCAGAGCGACGAAGAGAAACCTCATAGCCCATTATGCTATATTTAATAGGATCTTTGAGAGGTGCATGAAGGAGCACTTTAATCTCATGTCCTTTAACAAAGCCCATCTCAATCATGCGCTTTCTGAATGCTCCGTGTCCCAGAATCTTAACAATGATAGCGGTTTCGCCTGTATGCAGTTCGTCTAACTTCATTTGTGTCGGTGTCTTATTTCAATTGCAAAGTTTCAAAAAAATAGCCGGATTCACAAAGAAATCCGGCTAAATTATTTATAACTATTTTAAATAAGCACGCCTATCTGCGCTTTCTACCGCGAATTAGATATGTTTTAGACTCTGTAATAACGATATCTACAGGAACGTCATGCTCCTCCACTTCGATTTCATCTACAAGCTGAAAATCATATCCTACGCCAACTTTTAGGGCTTTTGAATGCTGCATAAGCCTATCATAATAGCCTTTTCCTCTACCGACCCTATTGCCTGTGCGGTCATATGCAATAGCGGGAACCACTACCATCTCAATATCCTCGATTGAGACAACATTATCTCCCTGCGGCTCTTCAATTTGAAATGTCCCAAGGCGAAGAGTGGATCGGTCGTAGGGAAGAATGTCCAATCCAACTC
>CAMWUZ010000132.1 GCA_947177595.1 uncultured Porphyromonadaceae bacterium
CATACGAGATTCCTCTACGTCTCGTGGGCTCGGAGATGTGTCTAAGAGCCAGCCGTTGATACTGTCCTCAAAAACCACACACTTATCAATCGGCACGCCCAATTCCTTCGCCGCAAGCAGATAGCCCTCGGGATCCGGCTTCGATTTAGTCACTTTCGAGGCATCTATAATCACGTCAAAAATATCCCTGAGCTGCGGCAATTGCCTGAACAGGTACTGCATCTTGCGGGCATCGCTGCTTGTCACCAAAGCGCGTGGAATACCTCTGTCTCTCAATCCAGTAAGAAACTCCATCGCACCGGGGAGCAACGTAAATTTCATATTATCTTGGAAATAATGAAGTCGGCGAGTCACATCCTCTCTTATCTCGTCTGTTTTATACAGCATCAGAATCTCAGGCAGAGTGGAACCCTTGATTGCGACGGCAAAATTCGGAATACCGGTAGGATAAATCTCCTCGATTCCGTTCCAGAACTGAGTATAAAGATTCTCAGTGTCGATTATCACACCGTCCAGGTCAAACAAGCCCGCATCCATATCACTATCAACTATATTACTAATCACTTTCAATAAAAAAAGACAGCCGGGCTATAAGCCGGGTTATGTCACCGGAAGCAGTTCCCGAAGGCTTACCCCGATGTTTCGTCATTTATCTGCGCCGCCTGTTGCCAGACGGCTCTAGCAGCCTACCCCCCGACAATGGACGAGCAATCCTTAAATGCCGGTATACATGGCCTTGCAACCCAAAGATGTGCGGCATTTCATGTCACCATGAAACCCGGTGGGCTCTTACCCCGCCTTTTCACCCTTACCACATTTGTGGCGGTTATTTTCTGTCACATTACTCTGCGGTCACCCGCAGCTTTCCGTTAGAAAGTGTGGCGCTCTGTGTTGCCCGGACTTTCCTCACGCCGCTTATACATCGGCGTGCGACGAAACGCCCGGCTGTCTTGCAATTCTTCCGCAAAGGTAAGTAAAAAATCCCACAGACTCACACCGGGGTGCCATCCTTCCGGCACGATTTCAGCGGATAGCGGCTCGGTGACATTATCAGGCGAAGCGAAGTCGGATAAGAGCAATATGCCCATATCCAAGTAATCAGCACGGTCAGCTTATTCCTCATACCGAGAATCGAAATCAGGTGGATAAACATCCACGTAAGCCATGCCACAAAGCCGCTCAGATGCATATGAGGCAGATCCGCAACCGCTAAATTTCTGCCTACAGTAGCCATTGACCCCTTATCTTTATACTTAAACTCTTTATTCACTCCCTTGTTAAGCTCTTTGGCAAGATGCCTTGCCTGCTGAATGGCTACCTGAGCGAGCTGCGGCAACCCTTTTGGATTCTCATCCGAAGGCATGAATGCAATATCTCCGAGAGCATACACATCTTTCACACCTGTAACGGCGCAAGTCGCATCCACCGGAAAGCGTCCTCCCCTGTCAAGATCGGGAGCACTGCCCTTCAGCTCAAACTTCTGCGAAGTCACTCCCGCAGTCCATATCACCATACCCCCGTTAAACTGACTGCCGTCACCGAGAGTCACCACTCCGTCCTCATATGACTTCATCAGCTGATTCAGCTTCACATCCACCATAAGTTTGTTAAGATACTTCTCCGCTTTAGCCGAAGACTCCTCGCTCATAGTGCCGAGTAATCTGTTATTACCCTCTATGATAACTATTTTAAGTTCGTCAGGGGAAATTGTCGGATATTCGCGCGGCAGAATATACCGTTTCATCTCACCGAGAGCACCCGCTATCTCAACCCCTGTCGGACCACCGCCTATCACTGTGAATGTGAGCAGCTTCTTTCTCAGCTCGGCATCTTCGGTAATTGTTGCACACTCCATCCGCTCGAGAATCTCATCGCGGCAGCGTATAGCCTCCGGCACAGACTTTATGGTATAGACACTCTTCACCAGATCGGGATTTCCGAAAAAATTGTTTGTTGTTCCGGCTGCAACCACCAGCTTGTCATAACGTATCGACTCATATTGGGTCTTTATCTCCTTACGGTCAAAATCAATTGTCTCGACCATTCCCATCTGATACTTGACGCCTTTCACTTTGCCCTTGCGCATCTCCCTTCTAAACGGAAAAGAAATGCTCGATGGATCCAGACCGCTGCTCGCTATCTGATAGAATAGCGGAGGAAAAGAATGATAATTATTGGCATCCACCAATACAACCTCAAACTTCTTCTTATCCAACTTTTTAATCAGATTTAACCCGGCAAAACCGCCGCCTATAACAACTATGCGCTCTCGTGAAGAACCGCCGGATATATTTTTACTCATAATGCGATGTTTTATTCAATTATCTAACAAAACAACGCTCAGCTCCCCTCTTCTGTTTACTATCCTTCAAATATTAAATCACGCATACAACTATTAAAAAAAACTAATTCACATAATTCCGATTGATTAGCGTTATCTTTGTACGCCGGTATCCCTGAAACGCTCATGAAATATAAACTCACCATATTCTTAATTCTGCTGTTAGCAGTCTCAAATCACGCTGACGCAGCAATCAATGACACAATCATAAGAAATATAAGGTATTACCTCACTCAGGCACAAACATTCTCAAAAAAATTCCCACAGGAAAAGGTCTTCGTACATCTGGATAACACCTCATATTTTGCAGGTGAGAAAATCTGGTTTCAGTGCTATATTATAAACAGCGTGGACAACACTCCAACATCATTAAGCAATACTATCTACGTTGAATTGCTCAACCCTCGGGGGAAAGTGATTGGAAAACAGATTCTTAAAATTAATAACGGACGTTGTTCCGGAGCATTCACACTCAATCAGTTGCCTTTTTATTCCGGATTTTACGAAATACGGGCATATACCAAATATATGCTGAATTTTGGCGAGACAGCTATTTTTTCAAGGGTAATTCCCGTATTTGAAAAACCGAAAAAAGCCGGTGACTATTCCGACCAAAAAATGACACGCAACATATCTAAATACACCGGTTCACGCCCGAATCCGGCTAAAAGACCGAAACTATCCATGAGATTCTACCCCGAAGGTGGCAAGCTCATTGCCGGAGTGCCGGCAAGAGTGGCATTTGAGATAACAGATCGCCATGGGCAACCGATTGAAGGCAATGGCATTGTAATAGACGAGGCTACCGGTCACACGATAGACTCCATTTCAACCATCCATGAAGGTAGAGGCTACTTCACTATAACTCCTGAATCCAATAGAATCTACACTGCCGTTATCCATACGCCCGCAGATAACAATGAGCGGAAATTCCGGCTGCCCGAAACAAGTAGCATCGGCATAGGGTTGCGTGTTGACAATATCACTGATCCCGATAGCATCTATATCACCGTCACACCGGCAGCCGATTCCACCATATCAGATATGGTTGGTCTTGCAGTGACTTCAAGAGGCATATTATTGTCCTATTCATTTGTCAATCTGTCATCACCCAGAACTATACGACTCAGTACCAAGGACATTCCTACCGGCGTAAGCGTAATCACCCTGTTTGGAGCCGACGGCAGAACATTGGCTGACAGAATGATTTTCATAAATAACGGCGGGATCGGACAACTAAATACCCGATTTGACAACCCGTTTCCCACCCCACATGAAAAAGTCACTTTGGAAATTGAAGCAACTGACCCCGAAGGCAATCCCGAGCAATTTATGCCGATGTCTGTTTCTGTTTCAGATGCCGACAATGCTGTTGACTATCAGAGCGGGTTGCTTGCAGACCTTCTTCTCCAGTCTGAAATCAAAGGATATGTGCGCAATCCGATACAATACTTTACTGACACAACTGCTGCAAACAGACTAAATCTTGACCTGCTAATGATGATTTCAGGATGGAGAAACTATTCATGGGAAGAAATTGCCGGCATCAACCCGCCGACTCTCAAATACTACCCGGAACAGGCTATAGAACTCGATGGAAAAGTTGTGTCTTTCGTACGCGGCATTCCGAAAGCAAACACCAATATTTCCGTCCTGATCTCTCAGCACGAGGAGTCTGATTCTGTCAAACAGACGTTTACAGACCTGATTTCAACTGATTCATGCGGCAACTTCACTATCAGCTATGACCTGATCGGAAAATGGGATATGGTCACCTCTGTAAGCGAAAAAGGCAAATCAAAAGACCACCGCCTTATTCTCAACCGGCTCTTCTCTCCTGATTCCCGGAGATATGAACCGCAGGAAATGGTTGTCAGACATATCTCACCCGTTGGCAAAAAAGACTTCGTTCAAGCGATCGGAGACTCTATCAAAGAAGACATTGAAGCTGTGGAAATTATTGAACAGCTGGACAACGAGCAATCCGTCAAGACCACGCGTCTTGGGGAAGTGGTTGTTTCGGCAAAGCGAAATGAAAAATACCTATCACGCTCCAAATCTATCGAGTACTACGATATGCAGGAGGAACTCGGCAATCTCGCGGATGAAGGTATTGTAGTCAGCCACGATTTATTTGATGTTCTTAAAGCAATCAATCCTAATTTCACAAGAATATTCACCCCTCAGGGGGAGAAACTCAAATATAAGACAAAAGGAACATTTTTCGTCATCAATTATAAAACGACCTACGATTCCGACTCTTTGAACTATACCTACCTTTATCCGGAATCAGTCAAATCCATCTATATCACCGAAGACCCCGCAACCATGCTCAGATATGCCGATCCCATCACCAATGACATGTTTAACATTGATGCCAGATATGGGTGCGCGGTATTGATTGAGACATTTGACGAACCAAAAGGACCTGCAGGAAGAGGAACACGCCTGCAAACCATAGAAGGCTACACCGTTCCGCCAGAATACCGGAATATTGACAGCCTTGATCTTTTGGACGACCCGGACATCCGCCGCACCTTATACTGGAATCCCGACCTCACAACCGATGCTGATGGAAAAGCCCGGTTGGAATTCATCAACAACTCCACCGGCACCGACCTACGGCTCTCAATCCAAGCCGTCTCCCCCACCGGCACCCTCTACTCCCGCTAACCGGTTATCTGGCATTCCGGAGTTTGGGGAGGAGGTAGGCGCCTGTGAGGGATGCCGGGTTTGCGGCAATCTCTTCGGGTGTGCCTGCCGCAACAATGTTTCCGCCAGCTTCTCCGCCTTCGGGACCGAGGTCTATCACATAGTCGGCTGACTTTATCACATCGAGATTGTGCTCGATAACAATAACGGTGTGTCCGCGCGCCACAAGAGCGTCAAGCGACCTCATCAGCCTTGATATGTCAGCCGAATGCAGTCCGGTAGTGGGTTCGTCAAGTATAAAGAGGGTGGGCTGCATTTTCTCGGATGCGAAATATCCTGCAAGTTTAAGACGCTGGCTCTCTCCGCCGGAAAGTGTTGATGTGCTCTGCCCTAATTTTATAT
>CAMWUZ010000133.1 GCA_947177595.1 uncultured Porphyromonadaceae bacterium
AAATCCGTGGCAATGTTTACTGGATCTCGTTTATAGATTCAAAATTTTCAACAATCATGGTGTATGCAGTTGGGGTCTGCTGCTCATTGATGCTGATGGCAACATAGTTGCTTCAGGATTTGAACGGGCGGATATAGAACCTGCATTGAAAAGACTTTTTCCCGACTGATTATAGCACCGCTGATTTATTACAAAAAAAGACTGCGCTCTGCGCAGTCTTTTTTATTGGCTTAAACCGGACTTCATCAATCTCTTGCCATATCTACCAGTGAGAAAGTCGCGTCAATTTCTCTCGGCTCTTTTTTGCCGGAAAGGATATCAAACAGAAAATCTCTTATCGCAGTAGCTTCGAGTTTTGCAGGCGAACCATCGGCATTCACACCCAGATCGTAGGTTTTGAGCAGCTGAGGACCTAATGAGGCGGCTGTCAGCAGGAAATGATTCTGAAACTTATCTGTATCAATCATATCAGCGGCAAGCACTTTTCCTATCACAGTAAACGAGCGGAGATTTCTCTGCACATCACCTTCCATGAGATTGGAACGCACCTCATCAGTTTCCAGATTCATGGGTATTCTGCCCGAATGTCTATCCTCCTCCACTCCACGGAAAATAGCACCGAGATCAGAGAGCGACAAATTATAAAGCCTGGTATTAGGTCCTGTTATAGGTTTTTCGATAGTGAACGCAGAGGGAAGCAGCAACTGCACGGTACCGTCAAGAGTAACCCTCGGAGTATTAAAAGTACCTATCACCGAATTATTTATATCAGCCTCCTGAGTAGCAAACACACCACCGACAACAACACAGTTGTCCAGAGTCACCTCATCGGCATATATACTTCCTGCCACATACGCATTTTGCAGCGACACCGATTTTGCATTTATATCAGAGCAGAACACAGGGCGACATCTGCTCACCCTTGCCGTAACAGAACCGGCGGAGCCTACAGACTTCATCATGGTCACCTCTCCTTTGACATCGCCGGAAATATAAAACTCCTTCTGAGCGAAAACAGCGCCTTGAATTTCTACATCTCCTCCACGCACCTGAATAGTTTGACCGAATACAGCTCCCTCAACAACCGTATTACCATCAAAAATCACATTACGGGTAAGTTCCGCTATCTTTTGAGGAAGAATGGCACCTCGTACCAGATTATCTTTAAGAATCAGCTCCGTGCTGTCGAAGCGAATCTCATTCAGTTCTTTTTTATTATTCATTTTACTTTATTCTTTAGATTATTTACCGGGAGCATCAGTGTTTGACAAATCAAACAACTTTGCCGTCATTTCCGCAACCCGTTTATCATGACTACTCTTGGAATCGTTTAGCTCACGAGCAATACTCGTGTTGAAATATTCACCTATGGCACGCACCTCATTTTCACTCAGGCGTCCATTCAACAAATCGTTAAGTTTGCCTTCAAGAGAATCGGTATCGATATTTCCCAACAGAGGAGAGCCATAAACCTGTCGGCTCACAGTGCCATCGGCATTAGTGGTTTCTATGAAGCAGTACGGGCTGGACAGAGTCGCGCCTTTTGCCTCCGGCAGAAGGCATTTGTCAAGCACTCTGTCGGTAGCGTATTGAACGGATAGATATTTTTTTCCTTTGTCAATCGCCTTCACAGCCTCTTTCTTGGCAAGGTTGGCGGCTATCATCGAGTGAACCCTCGATGTTTCACCGGAGCTCACAGATGCTACTGCTATCATATCGCTGCCGCTATTGAGATTTCCGACAGAATTAAGGCTTCTTGTTACATGAAATACCGGCTCGTCAATAGAATAAATTCTATTTTCAAGCTCATTATTCAAATCGGTGAAAATCTTCGAATAGCGTTCAGCCAGCCTCTGATAGTCCACGCTCATCTGTCTCTTTTTCTCATTGCACTGCCCTGCGAGTTTGTTCAGTTGCATCAAAAGAGCCTCGGAGCGAGTTTTCAGTTCAGTGATCTGCTGGGAAATATCCGATTTCACAGTTTTGAAAAAACCTGAAATAATAGTATCACCTACCTGCCGGGATGTTTCATCTATCGATGCAACGTGTGCAGCCTCGGTAGCCACTACGGAACCGGTGAGAAGATCAACATGATCTTTCATCTTATGAACCTCTTCATCAAAAGGATCTGTATCGACATGAACGTCAAAATACACCGTCTCCGTCACCGTACCGCTATAATGCTTACTACCTCCGCTCTGCGAAGGTCCGTAAGAGACCGAACCGGAATAGTGAACGGTTATATCCTTTGAAAAACGTCTTGTATAACTCATATTCTAAAAATTTGAGGTTATTATAACGTTTCAAACGATTGCTTGTCAAACAGTTCAAGAATCAGCTTTTGCCGGCGTGAATCAAGATCCGAACCCACCACCATCTGCCGGAAGTAATTAGCCACTTCCGTATTAACCGAACCGGTATAGTGCCAGCTAAATCCGCCTTCACGCTGAATACCTGACACTCGGGTTTCAACCATAGCCGCGGTCTCCGTACTCATGCTGATATTTGAAACAAACACCTGTGATTGCACATTTCCGCTTGCATCAAAGTTGCTTTCTGCGATACACACCGGCACTGACAAAATATCAGTACCCTCATTCATCGGGCGTTTAAGCAGAATCTTCTCTGTTATAGACTGAAGTTTATTGGAGTTCTCGATAAACCGGTTTATCGAATCCAACGCTTTAGCGGCACGATTTTTCAGATTAGAGGTGGCTACGGTCTGACTGATTTTAATAGTTTCTCCCTGACCGACCGGCACCACAGATACCAACTGACTGCTTCGGTTTGTGACCTTATCGGTATCAGTTGTTGCAAAATCTATAACCGGACGATCAAGTTCCGTTACCCTTTGTTTCAGATTGCGGTTTAATCCGTTAAACAGCTTTGTATATCTGGCGGACAGCATCTGATAGTCACGCTCCATTCGTGAGCGTATTGCAATAAGCTGCTTGCGCTGCTGATTCAAACGCATCAACTGGGCGTCAACTTTGCTCTGCAAAGTTGCCATTTTCTGAGATATCTGAGAATGAATCAAAGAGTAAAAACCCTGATTCACTTTCTGACATACCCTGTCGGCGCCATCTTTCTGAGCCTTAATCACCGCAGCCTGCATACCCACAACAGCTGTTGTGGTAGCATCTACATGATGCTTTACCGAACTGACTTCACGAGCCATTTCAGTAGTGTCAACAAGACAGTCAAAATGATGTGACATAATCTATTGCTTTAATGATTAAGAATTAAAAGCCGGGTACCGGTGGAATTTCATCTTCACGGGATTCCGAAGATCCGGAGTCCTCTGATTCCTCTGCGGATTCTTCAGATTCAGATGATTCTGACTCCTCGTAAGTTTCCGGATTTTCTGATTCCTCCGGGTATTCTTCAGAATCCGGAATCTCCGGAACCTCCGGCACTTCTACTGTATCAATTTCCTCCTCTGTATAGTCGCTCGGAACGGGTTCCTCCGGCTGAGGTGCGCTTTCCGGTTCGTAAGCATCGACCGGAGCATTAAGACTTTCAAGAGCTTCTCGCACCATTGCAGGCAAATTGATTGCAAAATGCTCCTGAGCTACATCACTGACATGTGGGCGTGGAGGCAATTCGGAATCCTTTGCCAATTTAGGATTTACTGATGCGAGTGCCTTGCGTCTCTCATCCATAGTTTGAATCTCTGAAGCCGCGACAGCTACCGAGTTGGAATATCCGTCTCTCAGCTTAGCATCATAGTACTCAACATGTCCGAACCTTGCAGCCTTGACATCAATATCCTCTTTAAGCCGCTCAATATATTCTTCAAAATCATTCTGACATTTCTGGAATTCCTGACTCTGTAACTCGAATGCCGCGAGAGAATCTGCGGTATTGTCAACAGTTTCAACAACCGTAGCGTCAAGATTCCCCTCCGAGTTGTTCATCTGAGCCTCAGTGCGCTGCAATGCAAGCAGATTATTGTAAGCGCTCACATATTCCGTAAGAGTACCTTGCATAAGATTAATCAGATCTGCACTCTCCGAACGGTTTGAGCGATAGAAAGCGTCTGTATCCTGATGCCACTTATTCAAATAACTGATTTTCTGATCCTTGATATGATTGTATATTTTTAGACGCTCTATTCTGTTCTCCTGCATAAGGTTCTGCACCATCGGCGCCACTATCTCCTCATACATCTGGTGAACGCCAAATGGCTGAACAGTCTGAGATCCATCCTCTGCCACCCAAGTGCCTGAGAGCGGATTATATTTTACTCTGGAGGACATTCTCAACTGGAAGGGTTCATAGCCCTGTACGTTTTCAGTATAGTCAAACTGCTCGTTGCGGATACGCTCAATCTCTTCCGCTTCAAGGAACGGCGAATAGTGATTGTAAGGCGATTTCAAAATCTGATACAGTAATCTGTTTGATTCCAGCACAACCTTATCAACCGACGCAACTTTCATGCGTGCAACAGTCTGAACAGATGAACCGATTGCCTGCATGAGTCCTTTAAGAATCTCTTCAAACTGGGTTGTTTCGTTTGACAGTGAGCTTTTAAGCTCATTAATTTCCCTGAACCGTTCAACTCCCGGAGCATATATTTCCTTATCAAATACCTCTACAACCGGTGCATCTGCAGGCGGATTGGCGGTTGCAAACTGATCGAGCTTGGGAAGATATGGTGAATCATCAAGCACAAGCGGTAGAGATACCGAAGCGGTTTCCAGATCGTCCATGCAGAAAGCGACTGTTTTGAGTGAACGCTCAAGTGCCCCGAGATAATCATTTTCCTTAACCTCCTGAATCGACAGAGAGTACTCATCTGTAGAAATAGTCTCGGATTCTTCCGATGTTTCAACCAGAGGTGCCTCTTTCGAGAGGTGATCAAGAGAATGAATAGTTTCAATTAGCAGCGGATTCTGCCTTGACATTGACAGCGATATCTCGGATTCAGGTACCGAATGGGTAAAATCCACAATAAAACTCTTATTCTGATATTTTACCTGCTCGGCGACGGGCACATAAGCTACACCGAGTTTATTCACCTTATAATCACGGAATATTTCCGAATGAACTTTCCGGAATTCGTTGATACGCTCATCAACAGCCGCAATATGTTTTTCAAGATTACTTTTCACAATGAAATAAGGGAATATCAAAAGAAAAAGCCATACCCACGCTTTTGAAAGTTTCTCTTCAAGAGTAGCTTTTTCATTCTCAAGAATAGCAATTTCTCCTTCAATCCGTTCCTCTTCCGTTACTATACGTTCAGCTGCCTGACGATAGTAATTAAAAAGAACTTTTGCTTGATCCTGCCATATGTTGGCAGAATCAGCGAAAATTTTTCCATCCATAGAATTGATTTTTGATAATGATTATTGATTAGTATTTTAAAGCACACTAC
>CAMWUZ010000134.1 GCA_947177595.1 uncultured Porphyromonadaceae bacterium
CTCTCTGACAACATTCGCAAATATGAAGCGGTTTTCGGTGAGATAACCCATACCGAACCGATTGGAGCAAAGAAAAACGAAATACCCAATCCTTTTATGGGCGGTGGAAACGCTTAATCAGTATCAATTCTCAAGTTTCAACGACTAAATCAAAACCTCACGCTATGAAACCAAACAATCTCACCATCTATAATTCCCTCTCCCGAAACAAAGAGACGTTCACGCCTATTAATCCCGGAAAGGTTGGAATGTATGTGTGTGGTCCCACGGTGTATGGTGACGGTCATCTCGGTCATGCCAGACCGGCTATCACTTTCGATATACTTTACCGTTACCTGCGTCACCTCGGTTATGCGGTAAGATATGTAAGAAATATCACCGATGTGGGGCACCTGGAGCACGATGCTGATGAAGGCGAGGATAAGATAGCGAAGAAGGCGCGGTTGGAACAGCTTGAGCCAATGGAGGTTGTGCAGCATTATCTCAACCGTTACCATAAGGCGATGGAGAAGCTGAATGTGCTTCCGCCATCAATTGAGCCGCACGCATCCGGTCACATCATCGAGCAGATTGAATACATCAAGAAGATTCTCGAATCCGGATATGCCTACGAGAGTGAGGGTTCTGTATATTTTGACGTGAACAAATATAACCGCGACAATCACTATGGGAAGCTGTCGGGTAGGAACATTGACGAGCTACTTGCAACTACACGCGTGCTTGACGGTCAGAGCGAGAAGCGGAATCCGGCAGACTTCGCTCTATGGAAAAAAGCAGCTCCCGAGCACATCATGCACTGGCCAAGCCCCTGGAGCGAAGGTTTCCCCGGCTGGCACCTCGAATGCTCTGTGATGGGCGAGAAATATCTTGGCGAGACCTTTGATATTCACGGGGGCGGAATGGATCTGAAATTCCCTCACCATGAATGCGAGATAGCCCAGTCTGTGGCACATAACGGTCATGACGCTGTGCGCTACTGGATGCACAATAACATGATTACCATCAACGGACAGAAGATGGGTAAATCTCTCGGCAACTTCATAACCCTTGATGAGTTTTTCACAGGTTCTCATCCGCTGCTCGAACAGGCATATTCGCCTATGACAGTGCGCTTTTTCATTTTGCAGGCACACTATCGCGGAACAGTTGATTTCAGCAATGAAGCGCTCAAAGGAGCTGAAAAAGCCCTTCAGAGACTTCTTGAGGCATATCGCCGTATTGCCGTGCTTAAACCGTCAGAGACGTCAGAAGTAGATATCGCCACGCTTACCGCAAAGTGCTATGAGGCTATGGATGATGATCTTAACACCCCTGTTGTCATTGCTAATCTCTTTGAGGCGGCTTCACTTATCAACAAAATCAACGACGGCACTCTTAAAGCCACTCAGGATGATATAGATGCCCTCAAGGCATTGTTTGAAACATTCCTTTTCGACCTACTTGGCATCATGCCCGATACTACCGCTGCGGATACTCCCGGAGTGGCGACAAAGCCGTATGAGCAGGCGGTTGATCTTCTCCTTGAAATCCGTGCTAAAGCTAAAACGGATAAGGACTGGACAACCAGCGACCTCATCCGCGACCGTCTCAACCAGGCTGGCTTTGATGTCAAAGACACTAAGGACGGCTTTGAATGGTCACTCAAACCTTGATTCAACCCAATCACACCGGCATGGAAAAAATTAAACGGATCATATCCTCGCCCCGCTTTATCGGCGGTATTATTTCGATAGTAGCAATTGCTATAATATCATTTGTATATTTCTACCCTGATGCCGCACAGGGGAATCAGTTGCGTCAGCACGATATGCAGCAGGGCGCGGCGATAGGGCAGGAGGCTAAGGTTTTTCATGAAACCACCGGTGAGACAACCCGCTGGACCAATTCCCTCTTTTCCGGAATGCCTACATTCCAGATTTCACCCTCATACCCCTCCGACTCACTCTTCACCTGGTTGAACAAGGTGATGGGTCTCGGGCTTCCGGATCCGGCTAATCTTCTCGCGATGATGATGCTCGGCTTCTTCATTCTGCTGATGGCGATGAAGATGCGCTGGTATGTGGCTCTGCTCGGTGCGATTGCTTACGGATTCTCCTCCTATTTTATTATTATTATAGGTGCAGGGCATATCTGGAAATTTATAACCCTCGCCTATATTCCCCCGACAATTGCCGGAGTGATTCTGTGCTATCGCGGTCGTTATCTGTCCGGTGCCGCACTCGCCGCTCTCTTCTCCATGCTCCAGATCAGCAGCAACCATGTGCAGATGACCTACTATTTTCTCTTTGTCATCGCCGGACTCGCGATTGCTTACCTTGTCAAGGCGGTCAGAAATCATTCTGTAGGCAAATGGGCTATTGCGACTGTAATACTCGCCGCTTCCGGAGCACTCGGCGTGGTGGCTAACCTCCCGTCGCTCTATAGCACGTACGAGTATTCCAAATACACCATGCGTGGCGGTCACAGCGAGCTAAACCGTGACCAGAGTAGTGCCACGGCAGGACTTGACCGTGACTATATCACCCAATACAGCTACGGCACATCCGAATCATTCACGCTACTGATTCCTAATGTCAAGGGCGGAGCTACAAACAAGCCTGAGAAAGGTGAGAACCGTCAGTTGTCTCTCTCATCCCTTCCCGGGGCGCAGGAAATGGTAAATCAGTCGCAGCTTTCTCCTCAGGAAGCTCGCTATCTGGAATATATGAGTCAGTATTTCGGTGAGCCGGAGGGTACGAACGGTCCCGTTTATGTGGGAGCGATTGTATTCGCCCTCTTCCTTCTCGGCTGTGTCATTGTCAAAGGACCCGTCAAATGGGCGCTCATTGTCCTCACCGTTTTCTCTCTTCTCCTTGCTCTCGGGCGCAACTGTATGTGGCTTACCGATATGATGATTGATTATATGCCGATGTACAGTAAATTCCGCACGGTAGAGAGCATTCTTGTCATCGCGGAATTCACAATGCCGCTTCTCGCTGCTATGGCTATTCAGAAAATTGTGACCGCAAAGGAGAAATGGCAGCAGTTCCGCAAGCCGCTTCTCTGGTGTTTCGGCATCTCGGCAGGAATCTGTCTTCTCGGCTTTCTCTTCCCGGGAATTTTCGGAAGCGCTATCACCGACAATGACCGTGCCATTGATTCCATGATAGCTTCCCAGCTTGCGGCAATGGGGCTGGATTCCGAGAGTGCTGCCGTATTCTCCCTCCAGAATCCACGGCTTTACAACGCCGTTGAGGAGCTTCGTCATTCACTCGTGTCAGCCGACTGTCTCCGCAGCTTCCTCTTTATCGTCGCAGCCGGAATTGTTCTCTTCATGTATATCCGCAAGCAACTGAAAGCGCTCCCCGCTGTTATCGCCTGCGCTTTCCTCATTCTCGCCGACCTATTCTCTGTAAACAAACGCTATCTCAATACCGACAGCTTCCTGACGCCACAGTTGTCGCAATCAAATCCTTTCCCTCTGTCTGATACAGACCGGGCTATTCTCTCCGACACTACTTCGAGCTATAGGGTTATGGATATACCTCGCTTCTGGCAGGCGGCACCCTCATATTATCATAAGACTATCGGTGGCTACCATGCGGCAAAACTCACCCGCTATCAGGATATGATTGACCGGCACCTCTCACACTTCCTCCAGGGCAGTCAGACAGATGCCGACTGGGAAGTGCTCAATATGCTCAACGCAAGATATATCATAGACCCCTCAGGCAACGCCATGTTCAATAATGAGGCTCTTGGAAATGCCTGGCTGGTTGATACCCTTGCATTTGTAGATGGTCCCGATGCAGAGATGGCGGCGCTTTCCGGCATTTCCACCGCAAGTGTCGCGGTTGCCGACCGTTCTTTTGCCGCGGTTCTCAAAGCACCGGCGGCTTCAGCTCAGGGTGATACTATCTTCCTCACATCATATGCGCCTAACCGTCTCAGATACCACTCTTCAACAGTTGCTCCCGCACTTGCGGTATTCTCGGAAGTCTATTTCCCGTGGGGTTGGAGCGCAACTGTTGACGGCACACCCGTAGAGATTGGCAGAGTTAATTATCTCCTGCGCGCCATCAATCTTCCCGCAGGAAGTCACACCGTTGAGATGTGGTTTGATCCTCCGGCGGTCAAAGCCTCGGTTACAGCCGCGAAAATCTCGGTCATTCTGATTTATCTGCTGCTCGCCGCTGCGATTGTTTTAACCATCCTTCGCAAGCCGGATGAACAGCATGATAAAATGGCTTAGGAAAATCGCGTCTCTGCCGCTTCGCGCATGGCGCTCCCGGGGTTTTGGCGTTCATTCGCCGTTTGCCTTTGGTTTTATCACCGGAGTGCTACGCTCCAATGGCGGCGGATACTATGCATACGAGTCAATTGGCTCATCCTCACAGGCGAGACGGCTCTATCGGATCATTCTGTCACTTGCCCCGGAAACGGTTGTGGTGACAGGTCCGCTTGATGATGCGTGTTCGGTCGCGGTATCCCTCTCTCGATCAGAGGCTGCCGCTGCATCACGAAGCCCCAAGCTCGCCGTTGTGCCTCCCGAAGCGGTTGTCGGCATATCCTATCTCCGCACCATACTCGCCGCAGGAGGTGCAGTCGTTTTTACCGATATCCGCGATGCCCGTTCTGCTGAAATTTTAGCCGAGATATCCCCTGCAGGCATGGCTTTCGCAGGGCTGCGTCAGGCAATAGTAGTAGGCGGCAATCTCCCCCGTCAAACTTTCCCCCTCCTTATATAATATAATAAGGTGTGTAATGACTCCCGACTATACGACTCTAATCGACTCCTTTGATGCCCACCTTCTCCTTGAGCGCGGACTAAGTGTCAATACCCGCGAGGCTTATGTGGCGGACATACGTCGCCTTGCCGAATATCTTGACGTCCAGGGGTTATATCCTGATGCGGTCACAGTCGATCACCTGCGCGCCTACTGCGCTGACCTTCACGAGCTCGGCATAGCGCCTCGCTCCCAGGCGCGAATAGTCTCGAGCATAAAAGCCTTTTTCCGTTTCCTCCGGTATTCGGGTGCTGTTCCGGTAAATCCGACAGAGCTGCTTGAGACTCCACGAACGGGGCTTCATCTGCCCGAAGTGCTGTCGGTAGATGAAATTGACGCGCTCATTGATGCTATTGACCCTAATACCGACGAAGCCGTGAGGAATCATGCGATTATTGAGACCCTCTATAGCTGCGGGCTCCGCGTTTCCGAACTTGTTAACCTTGAAATACCGCGTGTATATCTCGATGAGGGCTATCTCCTTGTCACCGGCAAAGGCTCCAAAGAGAGGCTTGTGCCGATTTCCCAACCCGCGGCGGCGGCTATTTCCGATTATCTCGCGGAGCGTCCTCTCACTCCGGTAAAAC
>CAMWUZ010000135.1 GCA_947177595.1 uncultured Porphyromonadaceae bacterium
ATTTCACACCTTATTATATATAATCACAAAAAAAATAGCCGCCGAAGCAGCTATTTTTTATTTCTTGGCGCGAACCTCTTCGATATATGCCTGCATCTTGGCTACTACATCCGGATGTTCAGATGCAACATTTTTTCGTTCACCTTGATCGACAGACATATCATATAGCTGAGGTTCAGCTAAATTACCGGTTTCAACCTTCGGACCCCACTGAATCATTGCAGGACCATTGGACGGCTCAATATATTTCCACTTGCCGGAGCGCACGGAAAGCACATGAGTGTTGGACATTTCAGTAAGATACTCTCTTGAAGTCTTATTCTCGCCAAGAATAGTAGCGAGATTATCGCGGCTGTCGCAAGCGCTCTCCTGTGGCAGGCGCGCATTAAACAGCGAACCGAGGCTGCGCATCAGGTCAATATGACTCACAAGAGCGCCACTCTCCTGATTCGGAGCTATATGCCCCTTCCAGCTCACGATAAACGGCACTGCGGTGCCACCTTCAAACGCGCTGTACTTATTGCCGCGGAAAGGACCTGTCGGTCTGTGACCGTTAAGAAGCTCCTCAGCCTTGTCGTCATATCCGTCGTCAAGCACAGGACCGTTGTCACTGGTGAGAATAACGATTGTGTTGTCAAGCACACCCGCCTTTTCAAGGGCATTCATAATCTGCTCTACCGACCAGTCGAATTGCACTATGGCATCACCGCGCAGACCCATCGGGTTCTTGCCGCGGAAACGCTCGTGAGGAAAACGGGGCACATGCACATCGTTTGTGGCGAAATACATGAAAAACGGTTCATCCTTATGGCTCTCGATGAAATCTACAGCCTTTGCAGTGATAGAGTCGGCGATATTCTCATCTTTCCACCGTGCTTTGCCACCGCCTTTCATATAACCGATTCTCCCGATACCGTTGACGATGCTCTGGTCGTGCCCGTGGCTATGCTTGAGATTATAGAGTAGCTCAGGATTATTTTTCCCGGTAGGCTCACCCTCAAAATTTTGGCGGTAGCTCACAAAAATAGAATCGGTAGGATCATAATTGGCAACAAAACCCTGCTCGATAAACACGCACGGAACACGGTCGGATGTAGCCGCCATTATATAATGGTAGTCAAAACCGAGATCTGCGGGACTCGCCGCAAGCGGAGCGTTCCAGTCCTGAGTGCCTGTTTTGTCACCCAGCCCGAGATGCCATTTGCCGATTGCGGCGGTAGCATAGCCATTGCTGCGAAACATATCGGCAATCGTAAACTGCTCCGGACGGATAATCATGCCGGCATTGCCGGGAGCCACATCTGTGCCCGGACGGCGCCAGGGATATTCGCCGGTGAGGAGGGAATAGCGGGAGGGGGTGCTGGTTGCAGCTACCGCATGAACATCTGTAAAGCGTATGCCGCTCTGCGCCAGTTTATTCACGGCAGGAGTCGAAACATTTTTCGCCCCATAGCATTCGAGGTCACCGTAACCTAAATCATCGGCAACAATCATAACGACGTTCGGTAGACGGTCAGCTGATTTTGCCGCGGAGAGCATAAAGCTCGCCAGCACAAAAGTGAGAATCCGTTTTTTCATAAAATCAGTGATATATTTAAGGTATTCTTTATTTCTTACAGCGTTTTGCGATAGTCACGGCGGCGACGATGCTGGCGGCGGTCAAAATATTGCCATTGCAGTTGCACACTCGCGTTATCCTCAAGTTCCAGATTACTCTCCGCCCACTTGAAACCGTTCTTTATATAGGCTGGAATCAGGTCGGAAAATAATAACGCATTGACTCCCTTATTCTGATATTCAGGCTTTATCGCTACCAGCATGAGGTCAACTATATCATTCTTACCCTTCATAGCCTTGAGCAGATGATACCAGCCGAACGGCAGCAGCTTGCCGTGCGATTTCTGCAATGCGCGAGAAAAAGATGGAATCGAGATACCCACCCCTACGAGCTCGTCGTTCTCGTCAACAATCACGCTCACGCAGTCGAGACGAAGCACACCCAGATATTTGTTTATATAATATTCTATCTGCTTGGGAGTAAGAGGCGAATAGCCATACAGTCCGTCGTATGCGGTATTGATAAGCTCGAACAGAGCCACTCCATATTTCTCCTTGAGTTTTTTGCGGGAGGTGAAATGAAGATTGCGCAGATGATATTTCTCTTTCACAATATTGGCTATGCGCTGATACTTTTCCGGCACCTGATCCGGCACCTGCATTCTGAATTCCACCCAGTCGGTATCCTTGGAATAACCAAGGCGCTCAAGATGCTCAGGGTAGTAAGGGTGATTATAAATGGTTGCCATAGTGCCGAGCTCGTCAAAACCCTCGATGAGCATACCTTCATGATCCATATCAGTAAAACCCATCGGCCCAATTATCTCGGTTGCACCATGCTCGCGACACCAGTTTTCAGCCGCCTCAAAGAGAGCGTCACCCACCTCCTTGTCATCGATGAACTCCACATAACTGAAGCGACCCTCCTTTCTTCCGGTGCGCTCATTCACCTTCCGGTTGATGATGGCGGTGATTCTGCCGGCGGGCTTGCCGTCCTTATATGCCATAAACGAAGTTGCGTCACAGTATTCAAAAGCCGGATTCTTTTCCGGAATCAGAGTCTCTATCTCATCGAAAACCAGCGGCGGCACATAGCAGTCATTGCCCTCATAAAGACTGATACCGAACTCAAAGAATTTTCTAAGCTCCTTTTTCGTAGGATTGACAGTTCTTATCTCTATACTCATAGTTTAATGGATGTGAGCCACACAAGAATTCCTATCATCACAACAAGAAAAGCTATTATGGCTATGTATATCATATTATTGGAGCGGTGCGCCAGATCAAGGCGCAGTTCATGAATGCTCCGGTAGCGGTTTTTCGGATTCGGTTCGGTGCACTTCGCCGCAATTCTCTTCAGATAAGCTGGCGCATCAGGCACCTCGGCAAGCGACGCCTGAAGCACCTTGCCGAAATTGAGAATATCCTCCTCGGCGTCAGCCGGAGTGAGATGCTCTTTCTGGTCGAAGCCCACATCAATGAGCTTCAGGTTACCTATGTTTTCAGTGAAAATAACCGTTTCGGGACGCACAGGGAAATGAACGATATGATTGCGGCGGATATAGTCGAGAGCATCCACAAGCTGGGTACATATCTTATCGATATGATCTTGAGTGACCTTCTTTTCACGGAGCAGCTTGGCAAGAGAGTCGCCGTAAACATCATCGGTAATTATACACATTCCCAGACCGGGCACCTCCTCATAGTCATTGATCATGACAATGTGAGGATGAGCAAGATTATATCTCACATCAAACTCTTTCTCAATCATTGCCCTGAATCGCGGATCGGATTTGTACTGCTCCTTGAGAGTCTTGAGCATCACCCATTTGCCAAACTTCTTGGCGGTATAAACATCGTAGTACTCCTCGTCCCATTCGGGCAAGAGCTCGATTTCAGTCCATTTTTCAGGAATCTCTTTCTTAATGTCGTTCATTCAGCACTGTGAGGGATGCCGCCCGAACTGTCAATACATCTCGAAAGTCAGTCGGCTGCCGGTGTCTATATCGGTGAGATAGAGCATATTGCCGGCTATTGCCCATCGGTAAGCCCATTCCTGACCATCCATAAACGAGACATAGAGATAATCACCGTTTGGTTCCCAGGTTATTTGGTAATCATATTGGTTGCCCCAGTCATATTCGGTGTAGATACCGCTGCCATCGCCATAAAAGCTGAAAATGCTCTGATTTTCAGGAGCGACAGGACCGTAGTCGTCTGCCACGAGCACCCAGTCACCGATAAGCGGGGAATAATAATAGTCTTCGTCAGTGCAGCCGCTCAAAGCCACTGCGATGAAAGCAAATGCGATAAAGCTCAAAAATTTCTTGGTCTTCATTGTCGCCGATGTTTTCGTTTGCAAAAATAGTAATTAAATGATAAATAAAATGTTGATGAAACAAAAAACCGACGAGTCAGCCTCAGTTGCATCCCTCAATACCCATAACGCAGGCTACCGCCCCATTGTTCTGACCGCCCCGCATTTTACCAACCGCTGAACACCTGCAAGCGCCACTTGCCATGTGGCTCCAATAAAAACACTCCCCGAGGCGGAACAACCACCCCGGGGAGCTATCAATCTCTATAACTGAGTTTTATTTCCAGCTCCAGGTTGCCTCCCATTCATCTTCGCCGGTTTCATCATCATGCCAACCCCACGCTATCGGGAGCTGATCGGCATTAAATTTCCATATATATTCATCATAACTATCTGCCATAGGGAGATTTTTAAACGGTGATTTCCCAAGAAGTCCCGCATAATGAACCGCATCATCAAAGGGATTAAAAAAAGTGACACCACCCTTGTTCGTTACCGGCTGTCTATAAGTTGAATTGGTATAAAGAAACTCCACGGATTCTTCCAGAGAACCATCCTCATACTGTTCTATTTTTGCAATACCACCATCGGAATATGTCAGCCTATTTTCCACAGTGCCATAAGCATCGGTCCAGACAAACAGTCTCGGCTGATTATCTGAATTATATTCAATCTTCACCTCATAGTCATCCTCATCATACAGATATTCCACTACACCGGTACTTACAAATCCTTTGTCGTTGAGCTGCATATAGATATCATAATCTTCTTCCGGATCCTCCTTATCGCGATATTTCATCACAACATCATATTTGGTGGCACGGCTGATGCTGCCATATTCAAATGTAATCTCCGTATGTCTGTCTGATATTTTAGTCACCTGACCCTTATCATTCTGAGTAATAGTCATTCCGTTGACCGAGGCAGGCAGTCCCATAGGGAATACCTCCGCGATATTTGAACCCTCCCAAATAGGATCCGGCTCATTATTCTCATCGCTGCAAGAAGCGAATATCAGTGAAAGCGCTGCAACTGCAATGCAGGGAAATTTAAGAAACTTTTTCATTGTAATAAACTGATTGGTTTATAACCTGATTTTTACTGTCTTACCATTAGGAACACGAACTAAGTATATGCCGCTTGATATACCGGTCGGCTTAACGCGGCGACCGTTGAGGTCAAACACCTCGCTACCATCCGGCGCAACAATCTTACCACCCTCAACCCACACCTGAGCATCATCACTATCAACACCATCAATGCCGGCTGGTTTAGCTGTCACTGTCACCTCGCAACTTGCAGTCAAACCATTGGCGGTGGTCGCTGTGATCGTTGCCTTACCCGGTTTTATCGCTGTAACAAAACCGCTTGCGCTTACGGTGGCAACGTCTTCATCCGAGCTACTCCAGGTCACACTCTTGTCTGTCGC
>CAMWUZ010000136.1 GCA_947177595.1 uncultured Porphyromonadaceae bacterium
CCTGCGGCAAGTGCTTCCTTTATTTCATCGGTATTTCTTACTTCAACTTCAATTTTGAGATTGCGTCCTGTTTCTCTGCAATAATTCTTGGCTGCTTCAACCGCTTTTGTTATTCCACCGGCGAAATCAACATGATTGTCTTTTATAAGAATCATATCATGCAGCCCCATACGGTGATTAGCACCGCCACCGGTCTTAACAGCTTCTTTCTCCAGAATTCTCATGCCCGGAGTGGTCTTTCTTGTATCAAGAACCTTGGTTTTTAATCCTTTCAGACGTTCTTGATATTTGGCTGTTACTGTAGCTATCCCACTCATACGCTGCATGATGTTGAGCATCACTCTCTCGGTTTGCAGGAGGGAACGAACAGGACCTTCCACTTCAAAAGCTATGTCTCCCGGTTTTACATGACTGCCATCTTCAATAAATACAGTCATTTTCATTGAAGGATCAAATTTTTCAAATACCTTGCGGGCGATATTCACTCCACTTAGTATTCCTTCCTCTTTAATAATTAGTCTCTGTTTACCTTTGGCATCAGCCGGAATTGTTGACAATGTAGTCACATCACCATCGCCCACATCCTCTGAAAATGCGAGTGACAGCAACTCGTCTATGAGTTCATCGTTGCTCTTCATGTTTACTTTAATTTGAATTTTTCTTATTTTTGCAAAAATAACCATAATTTTGGTAAATGAAAATTGTTCTGTTAACTGTTGGTAAAACTTCTTCAAAAAACTGCAACGCAGGTATAGAAATGTATCTTGACCGTCTCAAGCACTACACCTCCGCGGAAGTAGTTTATCTTCCTGACCTCAAATCCACGTCATCTCTAAGCACTGAGCAGCAGAAACAGAAAGAAGGTCAACTGATATTGAATTATTTCACTCAGGGCGATAAGGTCGTGCTGCTGGATGAGCGTGGTGAGACACTTACATCAAGAAAGTTTGCAGATTCTATAGAGCGTGCTGTTTTAGCCGGTGTCAAGCGTCTTGTGTATGTAGTCGGGGGGGCATACGGTTTCTCTCAGGATGTATATGACCGTGCGGATGCCAAGTTATCTTTATCGGCAATGACTTTTCCTCATGATCTCGTGAGGCTCATATTTGTAGAGCAACTCTATCGTGCAATGACAATTCTAAGAGGAGAAAAGTATCATCATGACTGATACGTGATCATATTTTGATAAAGTCAAGCATTATTGAATCAGAGGTCAACCAATGATTAGCAACAATACCTACATGATTGCTATTTTTCCACATAATTCCTTCAGAGAGATATTTATGGGCAGTTTCTTCAATAAATACCCGGAATTCTTGACCATAAAGTTCTTCACACAAATTCAGATCAAGTCCATGCTTAGTGCGTAGAGAGGTAATTATGAAATCATTGTATTGTTCTATCAAGTTCTCCGGTTCAGTTACAGTAAATCCTATACCCCTGCAACTTATATAATCTTTTAAGTTTCCTGGATTATATCGTCGGATTGCACCGTCAAAACTATGTGCTCCTGGTCCGAGTCCCAAATATGGTGTCATGTTCCAGTATGAAGAATTATGTCGGGAGTGAAATCCCTCTCTGGCAAAATTTGAGATTTCATAATGCTCATAACCATATAGTTGAGCCTTCTCACAAAGTAAATTGTACATTTCCTTGGCAACGACATCACTGACTTCACTCACTTTTCCTGTCTGTTTCATTGCTGTCAGTCTTGTTCCCGGTTCAAAGGACAGCAGATAGCAGGACAGATGGTGTGGGTTCAATTCAAGTATTGCTTCAAGAGAGCTTTCCCAACTGTCGATTGTCTGTTCTGGAAGTCCGTATATAAGGTCAAGACTCAGATTGAATCCATTATTAAGTAATGCGGTTGCCGCTTCAATCGCTTGAGTAGCAGAATGTCTTCTACCTATAATTGTCAGTTCTCTGTCATTCATGGATTGGACTCCCATACTAACCCTATTGACGGGAGTATGCTTTTTCAACCAACATATAAAATTATCAGTAGCGTCTTCCGGATTGATTTCAATAGTTATTTCTTCAGCATCTTCAACCGCTAAAAAATTAAATATCCGGACTAAACTGTCCTGTGTAAGACAACTCGGAGTGCCTCCACCCAGATATATGGTTCGGATGGGCTGAGTTATTTCCGATTTCCTTGAATAATACTCGTTTTCAAGACTGGATATAAAGTCACGCTCATTGCGCAACGGCATAGAATAGAAATCGCAATACGCACATTTCGAATGACAGAAAGGAATATGAATATAAATACCTGCCATATAGCTCTCTCAGTCTCTTCTACACATTGCCTTGAATGCACAGAATTTGCAGGAACTTTCATCATTAGCCTGAAAAAAAGGCACATTGGGATCAAATATCTCTGCTATCGTAGCATTCAGATGCTCAGTAAACTCATCAATATGCTCATTGTGATTATTGACAAGTTTTCCTTTGACTTTTACTTGCTGAGGACCGGATGAGAATATTTTTCTCAGATTATATATATACAGGGCTATGGGAGTTGACTGTTTTTGAGAAAGATTGTAAGTATATGCGTATAGCATAACCTGTCCTACTGCTTTCTTCTTATAATTGTGGGCGTCATGGTCAAAACATTGCGCCCAGTCAGTAACAGAATTATCGTCATCCCCGGTCTTATAGTCAATTATACGCATCTGACCGTTCGACATATCTATTCTGTCAATCTTGAGTTTGAAATTAACAGATAGATTATCATTAATTTTCAGATCAATAGGGATAGACCGTTCAGCCTCAATCAAAGTGAGCGGAGCAAAATTTAAATCTGCTTTCAGAACAGAAGTTATAGATTCTTTCATCACTTTGCCCATAATGAGGGTCTCACCTTCAAGCGGTGAATCAATGAGGCTATCATCAAGTTTGTTATACTCTTTGTTTATATGAGAAACGATAAGACGGTCTAGAACAGTTGAATCCGGTTTCAGAAGCATTTCTATTTCTTCACCGGGAATTATATCACCATGTCGTGAGGAAATACCACGATATATTTCTTCAAGCACATCATGCACAATAGTGCCATATGTGCCGGAATCCATAAATTCATTCAGATCCTTGTCATCATTAAAACCTTCCACATATCTCAGATAAAACTCTAATGGACAAGAAATATAGGTATTCAGAGCACTGGCGGAGATATATTTTTTATCGTGGCTACCGCTTTTAAACTGTTCAAGTTTCTCAAGTATTCCGGGAGTATTCTTATCAATCTCAATTGTTTGTGAGGTACTTTCAAGAGGACTGAAGACTTTTAGTGACGTACGCACTTTACCCGAATTACCAAACAGATATATCAGTTGGGTAAGGTATCTTGACATTTCCCCGGTTTTTGTGCCAACGGTTCTTGCATCATAAATCAGCTTTACTCTTTTTGCGCGCGCTATAAGCCGGTAGAAATAATAAGCGAAGATACTCTCCTGAAAATCTGCGGTTGCCATTCCATAACCTCTGCGAAGAGCATCCGGAATAAAAGAACCGGTGTAGTGTTTCTTTGGAAAGATACGTTCATTCATTGACAGCATGACTATGTTGTCAAAATCCAGTGCTCTTGTTTCAAGCACACCCATCATTTGCAACCCTTTAAGCGGTTCACCAATCATGTTGATTTTTTCACCGGCAACTGTTTGCTCTACCATTCGGAAGAATGTAGCGGGTTTTATTTCCGTTTCAAATTTAACGCAGTGTTCCTTAACCGATTTAACTGCATCCATATAAGCATTCAGAAATTTCAGCTCAGTTGGATTGCATTCAGGTTCAATAAGTGCTATAATATTCGTGATATAGTCATATACCGCCTCATTGTTTCTAATAGAGAACAATGGGGAGAAGATAGAGGCGAGAGACGGCGCTATATCACCAATCTGCTCCTGAGTCATTCTAAAGTGGCGATTGGTTATAATAGCATTTTCAAGTGCCTCCACTTCTTCTGGTGCAAGGGTTTTGATAAAATTATTGTTAATGACAGAAAGAATATCTTCATAATAAAAAGTCGGAACCCCGCCTGAAAATCTTAGTCTAAGCTGAAGATTAACAATGATTTTCATCAGTGCGGCAATAGGGGTAAGCTTTAGTGGAAGACCCATCGTTACGTTGATATTCTTTATTACATCATAAGGAATTGATCTTCTCAATCCTATAAAGAGTGATTCATCGGGAAGCACAATGGCAGTGTCAACAGCATTATCCTTATCTTTTATAATACCGCTTTGCGCCCAATCCCTGAGAATGCTGCCGGCAAGTTTGACCTGTGCCATTGAAGACGGTACACCAATTATTTCAATCTCAGGTAAATCTGTTATTTTATCTTCGGGCAATTCGTATATTGAAGGGAATTCCTGAATATTCTTCTCTATGAATTTTCCAGCACGATTAAATCCATCTGAAAAAGCAGGTGAATTATAATCCCAATAAAAATCAGCAAACCCGAAATCTCTCAGAATAGAGAAAATTTTGATTTCGGCAGGGGAGAGTACATTAAAACCGACAAATACATATTTCTTGTATGGCAACCGATTTTCTGAGGCAACCTGTTTCAGAATAGACGCGGCTCTACGATATTCCATTACCGATGCAATTTTACCCTGCTCTTCAAGACGGTTATGGAATGCGTGGTACAATTGACCCAATACCTCCCATAATTTCAGAAATTTCTCTTTCGTTTTTCCCTCCGGAGAATTTTCAGAGAGATGATTCCAAAATCTTTCTGCATATCCGCTTCCCGGTTCTTCTCCCCAATATCGCTTTATGATTTCTTTTTGCTCAACTGTGAGATAACTGCTACTGATTTCTTTGAAACGATGCACATTTACAAAAAGAGCGTCCGGATCAACAAGATAGCGGTCAACATCATTAAAGTCCGAAATAAGCATGTCACCCCAGAAAATGAACCGGTCAAAATCAGTAATGTCTTTGGATCGCTTTCTATACTCGTCAAATAAAATAAACAGTTGCTCCAGTCTCCCAACCGGTTGTCTTTTCGACAACTCTGAGATAAACGCGCTTATAGTCTTGGTATTGGTTATGCTACCACCGGTTATTTCGTTGATATAATTTTTAAAGAAAACAGCAGACCTCTTATTCGGAAAAATGAAACAGATCTGACCTAAAGAATCTATTTCATTGTCCGCGTAAATCTGAGCAACTTGTTTTAGAAAAGGGAAACTCGCTGTCATTTCTATTGCTTTAGGAGCAAAATAATCTTAATGGCAACATCAAAATTGATTATCTTACCGTTACCATTGCCGGATATATCTATTCTTGCC
>CAMWUZ010000137.1 GCA_947177595.1 uncultured Porphyromonadaceae bacterium
ATATATGAATTTCAGAGCAGTGACCACAGGGACCGGTATCGCCCATTTCCCAGAAATTGTCATGCTTGTTGCAGTTTATAATATGGTTCGCCGGCAGATGCTTCTCCCAATAAGAAGCCGCCTCATCGTCACGGGTGAGCCCCTCTTCAGGTGAGCCTTCAAAAACCGTTGCATAAAGGCGCTTGGGATCAAGGTGAAGCACATCTACAAGATATTCCCATGCCCAGTCAATAGCCTCTTTCTTGAAATAATCGCCAAACGACCAGTTGCCAAGCATCTCAAACATAGTATGGTGATACGTATCCATACCCACTTCTTCAAGGTCATTGTGCTTGCCGCTCACACGAAGGCACTTCTGTGAATCAGCGACACGAGGATATTTTACGGGAGCATTTCCGAGGATTATATCCTTAAACTGGTTCATGCCTGCATTTGTGAACATGAGAGTGGGATCGTCCTTCACCACCATGGGGGCTGAAGGTACAATGCGGTGATTCTTGGACTCGAAGAAATCCTTGAATGATTGACGAATTTGCTTTGCTGTTAGCATATCAGTAATCAGATTATATTTCTATATAAATTAAGGAACGTGCATACGCGCGCGAAACAGGTGCAAAATTATCCTTTTTTTCGTATATTTGCAAGCGTAAAAAAATCATGGAAGCCTTAGAAAAGAAATACTACAAAATCAGTGAGGTGGCTACTCTGCTCAAAGTGCCCGCCTCTACCCTGCGCTTCTGGGAGAGCGAATTCAGCAATCTCCGCCCCAAGCGCAACGCAAAGGGTACCCGCTTCTACTCCCAGGCGGATATGGAGCGGCTGCACATGATAAAATATCTTGTAAAAGCCCGCGGACTGCATATTGAAGCAGCTAAAAAGGAGATAAGAAACAATCCCCAAGGGATGGAAAAAACCGCGAGAGCTGTTGCCCGACTCAAAGAAATCAGGGCTACCTTATGCGGTATGCTTGAGGCATTTGAGCACCGACGCTGATTTTTTTTGCGGGTGATGTAACTATTCAGACAATTCAATGCGTCTAATAGTACAAAAGTTTTTCCGAAATGGTTTTATGCCCCGACATCAGCTTCACCGCTAACCCACTTCTTCTCCTTGCCTCCAAAATAGCCGGCAATGACAAGAGCAGACGCTCCGACTGCGAGCAGCGATTCATGCGCATGATTTCCGACCACAGCGGTATCATAAACCGTATCTGTTATTCATACGCCCGGGATTCATTTGAGCTTGACGACCTGAGGCAGGATGTGCTCGTAAACCTTTGGCGAGGCTTTGATTCTTTTCGCGGAGAGAGCTCAGAAATCACATGGATATATCGTGTGGCTTTAAACACCTGCGTGTCCGCGGCACGCAAATCAGTCTCCCGAAAAGAGACCTATCCCCTATCCTGTATCATTGAGCCTACCGAAGAGAGAAACAGTGAAAGCGACCACATCATTTTGCTCTATGAGATGATTGCCTCGCTTCCGCTCGAAGAGAGAGCCGTGATTCTAATGTGGCTTGACGAGATGCCATATGAAGAAATTGCGGAAGTTATGGGTTATCCGAGAAACACTGTTGCGGTTAAACTTCACCGTATCAAGGAAAAGCTCAAGTGTAAAATCAATCAAAACAGCAAATCATGACAGATCAGGAACTCAGAAACGCGTGGCTCGAGACCCAATCACGACTTGAGAAAATCGAATCACAAATAAACTGTAACAGTGCCAACGGATTCAACGCAAACCGCAAGACATCGCTTGACAACCTTATACGCAGATATAAAACATTTGCCTGCATAGGTGTAGGAATGACTCTCTGCTCTTTCGGATGGTTTAATTCACATATACTTGAAGGTACCGCCGGACATATCCTGTCCATAGTAATGATAGGATATTTCCTGCTTGCCGCACTCATGGATATGTACCTCATGAACGGACTGCAATCTATCAATCTCAGCACCATGAGCGTGAGCAAGGTTTGTGAGCTTGTTGCAAAATACAGAAAATTCCACCATAGATGCATGATTGTGCTTATTCCTATCTGCATTGTGCTCATAGGTATAATGGTGAGTGCTTTTATCAGCGACACATATATGATTATCGGTATAATTTTCGGCGCAATCATCGGTTTTGCCATTGGTATAATGCAGTACCGCAGGTTCATGGATGACTACAGGATACTATCGGAAGATTAAGGCTAATTGGTGCAGAATGCCACATACCCTGAAAAAATATCCTCGCTTAATCATTTTTTTTTTACTTTTGCCCTAACTTTCATTTTTTTACAACATACTAATTTCTTTAAAACAGTATGAAAATTTTCAGACAGATTACTGCGGCACTGCTATGCACTGCCGCAATTCTGCCGGCTACGGTTTCAGCACAGATGATGATGCCGCAGCTGCCGACAGACAAAGAGGTGCGTATAGGCACTCTTCCAAACGGCTTGACATATTACATTCGTCACAATGAATACCCGAAAGGACAAGCCGACTTTTACATTGCTCAGAAGGTAGGCTCCGTACTCGAAGAGGACAACCAGAGAGGTCTCGCCCACTTCCTTGAGCACATGTGCTTCAACGGCACAACCAACTTTCCCGGCAAGAATCTTATCAACTGGCTTGAGAGCGTGGGCGTGAAGTTCGGTGTCAACCTCAACGCATACACAAGCGTGGACGAGACGGTATATAATATCTCGAATGTGCCCGTTGCCCGTGAAGGTGTTCAGGACTCATGCCTCCTTATTCTTCATGATTGGGCTAACGACCTGCTTCTCCTGCCCGAAGAAATCGATGCTGAAAGAGCTGTGATTCACGAAGAGTGGCGCAGATCAAATGTGGGCCAGATGCGAATTATCGAGCAACTTCTTCCGGTTGTGTATCCCACTGAAAGATACGGCTACCGCCTGCCTATCGGCACAATGGAGGTTGTTGACAACTTCCCCTATCAGGCTCTCAGAGATTATTATGAAAAATGGTATCGTCCCGACCAGCAGGGTATCATTGTTGTAGGCGATATCGATGTTGACCGCATCGAAGGCAAAATCAAAGAGATGTTCTCTGATATTGAAATGCCCGCAAATGCAGCCGAACGTGTTTATTTCCCGGTTGCAGACAACAAGGGTACCATTTATGCTATCGGCAAAGATCCCGAGCAGAAAAATGCGCTTGCATACATGATGTTTAAAGATGATTCGTTCCCCGATTCACTTAAAAACACTCAGGCTTACTATATCGCCGACTATATTCAGAGCATGATCAAGCTGATGATGTCTCACCGACTCAACGATATTTCTTCAAAACCCGACGCTCCTTTCGGCAGCGCATCAATAGATTTCGGCGACTTCTTTATTGCCAAGACCAAAGATGCCCTCTCACTGATAGTTCTCGCCAAGGATGGCGACATAGCTCCGGCTTTGGCAGCAGCTTATCGCGAACTACTTAGAGCACAGCGCGGTGGATTTACCGTTGGAGAATATGAGAGAGCCAAGAGCGAGCTGCTGAGCCGCGTTGAACGTTCTTATAACAACCGCCGCCAGCGCGAAAACGGAAGCTATGTAAATGAATATGTTCAGAACTTCCTTGACAACGAGCCTATTCCCGGCATTGAAGTGGAGTGGCCCATGTATCAGCAGATTGCCGGAATGCTTCCGCTTCAGGTAATCAACCAGTTCATGGCGCAGAGAATCCAGCCGGACAATCGCGTTATTCTTGCAATGCTCCCTGAGAAAGAGGGTATGACATATCCTACCGAGCAGAGCTTTGCCGATGCGCTTGCAGCTATTGATGCGGAGACTATCGAACCTTTTGTTGACGAAGTTAAATCAGAACCACTTATTGAAAAAATCCGTCCTGCTGGTAAGATTATTTCTACCAAACATAACAGTCTGTGGGATGCGGAAGAATGGCAACTCTCGAACGGCGCGACCGTAATTGTGAAGAAAACAGCATATAAAGATGACGAAGTGCTGTTCAGAGCTGTTGCAAACGGCGGCTATGCCGGTAAATTTGGCGATGAATACGCCAACAGCGTAATCTTCAGCCCCTACGCTCTTTCAGAATTCGGCCTCGGAACCTATTCTCACTCTGATATTCAGAAATATCTCAGCGGCAAGCAGGTAGGCATCAGTTTCGACTTCGGTGCGATGAGCCGCAACATTAACGGTAACTCCACTCCCAAGGATATTGAAACTCTCATGGAGTTTGTGTATATGACATTCTGTGAATTCACTCTCAACCCTGATGAATTTGAAGCTCTGAAGAAAACATATCTCGGCGCTCTGCAGAACAATGAGAACGATCCCCAGTATGTATTCAGCAGCAAAATCGATGAGTGTCTCTACTCCAGCCCCTTCCTCCGCGAAATCAGCACAGCCGCAATCGAAGGTGCTAACCGCGACCAGATTCTCGACATAGTTAAGGCAATGACAGCCAACGCAGCCGACTATACCTTTGTATTTGTAGGAAACGTTGACACCGAAGCGCTCAAGCCTCTTGTTGAGAAATACATCGCGTCTCTCGCAGCTGACCAGGCTACCGCAAGCCGCAATATGCCCGCTCCCGTAGCCGGCTTCACCCTCAACCCGGGCACAGAGGTCAACACCTTCACCACCGCCATGCAGACTCCTCAGACATACTTCTACATAGTTTCCTGGAGCAACGATCCTTTCTCCATGCGTAACCAGCAGATTGTGTCGGTTGCAGGACAGATTATGTCAAAGCGTCTCAACGACCTTATCCGTGAAGAGATGGGTGCCGTTTACTCAATCGGCGCATCGGGCTCACTCGGCAGAATTTCCCAGCAGGCAGCTATCATGACCGGCTCACCGATGAAACCTGAACTCAAGGAGGATGTTTTCAAAGCTATCCGCAGCCAGTTTGAAGACATGACTCAGAATGTTTCTGACGAGGAATTTGCAAAGGTCATCGAATATATGGTCAAGAGCTACACCGAAGCCAAGGAGAAAAACGGTCCGTGGCTCAGCGCCATCACAGGCTGGTGTTCCGACGGCATTGACACCTTCAACGGTAATATCGAGAGTATCAATTCAATCAAAACTGCTGACATCAAGGCATTCATAAGCGATATGCTCAAACAGAAAAACTACCGCACCATAGTCATTGACCCGGCAGAATAATTCCGCTCGAATAAGACTTTAAAATTCTAAGCTGCGCCAGAATTCACGGATTTTGGCGCAGCTTCTTTTTTTCATTTAATTTTTATTTTGAAATTTATTCTCCGCTGTTTAATCTGAATTGGTTAACTTTGTGAACGGAATAATTATAACCAATTCATATATAC
>CAMWUZ010000138.1 GCA_947177595.1 uncultured Porphyromonadaceae bacterium
AAGAAACCATGGTTACCAAACAGGTTGACCCGTGGGCAGGTTCTTACTATGTAGAAGCTCTGACAAACGAAATCGCTCACCGCGCATGGGAACACATCCAGGAAATCGAAAAACTGGGTGGTATGGCAAAAGCTATCGAAACCGGTCTGCCCAAGCTCCGCATCGAAGAAGCTGCCGCACGCACTCAGGCGCGCATCGACTCAGGTCGTCAGACTATCGTCGGTATCAACAAATACCGCCTTGAGCACGAAGACCCCATTGATATTCTTGAGATTGACAACACTGAAGTGCGTAAAGAGCAGATCGAGCGCCTCAATGAAGTCAAAGCTCATCGCGATGAGGCTAAAGTTAAGGAAGCTCTCGCAGCTATAACCGAATGCGTACGCACCAAGAAGGGCAACCTCCTTGACCTCGCTGTCAAAGCAGCCGGTGTCCGTGCTACTCTCGGTGAAATCAGCGATGCTTGCGAAGAAGTTGTTGGAAGATATAAAGCAGTAATCAGAACTATTTCAGGCGTGTACTCTAACGAAACAAAACAGGATCCTGACTTTGTAAAAGCACAGAAAATGTGTGAGGAATTTGCAAAACGCGAAGGTCGCCAGCCCCGCATCATGATAGCCAAGATGGGTCAGGACGGTCATGACCGTGGTGCTAAAGTGGTTGCTACCGGATATGCCGATTGTGGATTTGACGTTGATATGGGTCCCCTCTTCCAGACACCTGCCGAGGCTGCTCGTCAGGCTGTGGAAAACGACGTTCACATACTCGGTGTCAGCTCACTCGCTGCCGGACACAAAACCCTCGTTCCGCAGGTTATCGAAGAGCTGCGCAAACTTGGTAGAGAAGACATTCTCGTTACAGCCGGCGGTGTGATTCCCGCGCAGGACTACGACTTCCTCTACAAAGCAGGTGTTGCAGCAATCTTCGGCCCCGGCACACGTATTCCAGAGAGTGCCATCAAGATGCTTGAGCTCCTTGAAGAATAATTCTCCGATTCTTAATACAGAAAGGCGCGTCAAAAAATTGACGCGCCTTTTTTGTATGATATAAATCAGAATTACTCCTATGAGGCTATGTGGGTGGAGAGAGCGCGGAAACTTTTTTCGGTGCCTATGCAGGTAAGGGTATCCAGTGTACTTATTTTTTCATCGGCAACCTCCTGCGGAGTGAACATTGCAGGATGTTCGCGTGATATACCGAGAACATTTTTCTTCTCTTTCATTCTTGTAACTGCAATCAACTTGAGATTATATGTAGATTCGAGATCAAGAGAACCGAATTTCATACCAACCATGAAATCAGGTACGCGGAATTTGATAACATAATGGTTATCATCTATTTTCATGCAATCCACACCAGAACCGAGAGCCATCTCGTGTACAAGATCTTTGGCGGCGCGTTGCTCTGGAGTGAGGATGCGGTCAATACTGAATCCTTCAAGAATCGATTCGTGGAGGGGATCGATTGCACGGGCATAGATATGCTTGACTCCTATTTTTTTGAGAAGTGCTACCGTCTTTATGCTTGCTCCGAAATTTTCACCTATAGCTACTATCACGATATCAACATTGTTAAGCGGCAAAACACCCAGTGAAATTTCATCTGTGGAGTCAATTATATAGGCTGTGGAAATGAAATCCTTGATAGATTCCACCAACCCGGGATTCACATCGGCACCGATAACTTCATGTCCCATATTTGTGAGGTCGATAGCGAGGTTGGAGCCGTATATTCCGAGTCCGATTATTAAATAGCGCATAATATATAAGTGTTTGTCAGTTTATTATTATATTGCCTGATGGATAGGATGCTTCCGTGTCGTGGTGTCGACCGGCGAGTCCTACAAGGAGCGAAATCAGTCCCACTCTCCCGAGAAACATGGCGGTGCAGAGAAGAATTTCAGATGATGCGCCAAGTTGTGAGGTGATACCCAGAGAGGAACCGACAGTAAATAGTGCTGAGGAGGCTTCAAACAGAAGTGAGCGTGCAGACAGTTCCGGTTCAAGAATCATTAGTGCCACTGAATAGAAAATGTAGGCGAGAATTGATAGAGTGACAACAGCGTTGGCGCGACGGATTGAAAATACCGATATATTGCGTCGGAAAGTGCTTACCTTGGAGCGACCTGTGATTATAGCCCTTAGATTCAGTAAGATAGTGGCGAAAGTATTTACTTTTATACCTCCAGCTGTGCTCTGCGATGCACCACCAATCCACATCAGCACGAGAATCACCACAATCGTGACATTGAGAAATCCCGCTGGGTTGACGGAAGAGAAGCCGGCGCTACGAGGCACGGCGCTGTTGAATGCCGACTGTGTAATTTGCTCAACTGTAGTCATTCCCTCCAGTGAATTATGCCGTTCCAGTAGCCAGAATAAAGCCGCTCCAACAATAAAGAGCGTAAAAAAGGTCACAAGCACAACTTTGGTATTCATGCTGTATTGGTGAACGGTGCGTATTTCTTCCCTGTGGTGATGCAGTCTGTGCCAGATTCTTTTGATTGATGTGACTATTGCATCCTTGAAGTTGACGAGAATCGGAAAACCGATTGCTCCGGCTATGATAAGTACGGTCGTTATCCAGTAAATTGAAATATTGCCGTAAAGGAGCAGCGGGTTTGACATTCCGTTTGGCAAAACAGAGAACCCCGCATTACAGAAAGCTGAAACAGAGTGGAAAAGTGAGAAAACTATCTCCTCTCTCAGTGTTGAACCAATAGTTCCTGCAATAGAAAAATAGACAGCAACCGCTCCCGCCAGTTCGATAGTGATAGTGAATCCAAGAATATAGAGTAGGGTAGGGATGAGCACATTCATGGATTTGGAATAAAACATATCCTTGAGCAGCAATTGATTGTATATTGAGCCACCACCACTGAAGAACAGGGCGAAAAAGCTGGTGAAAGTCATTACTCCGAGGGCACCGATCTGCATGAGTACCAAAAGGATACCTATACCTAACGGAGTAAAGGTGAGCGATACATCAACCGGCGTGAGTCCGGTAATGCAAACCGCGCTTGTACTCACAAAGAGAGCGTCGGGATAACTTATAGCAACATAAGTGCTTTCAGGCAACATAAGCAGAAATGAGCCGATGATAATAAAAATCAGAAAGCTCCCCGAGAGCAGCAATGACGGATTCGTACGTCTGCCGATACATTTTATTACGTTGACGCAGATGGTAAGAGCGGTGTATGCTCCCAGAGCAGAATATAGAAATATGTTGCTATATAAAATTGTATCGAGAATCGGAATCCACGGATGTCCGGGGCGGGGATACATCCACGGGAGTGCCGTCACAAGCACGGCGATGTCAATAATCCATTTGAAGAGGCGCGATTCGTGAACGGTATGATGAAATCTGAACACCAAGCCGTAGAGCACATTGACTATGAAAATACCTTGTATCACTCTGAGCCACTGGTGTATGGCGTTAACTTCACCTGCGCTGTGTCTGAATCCTCCCAATATCACAACAGCCACCACAAAGCCCACCGAAGCTATGAACGCAAGAATATTCAGCAAGGATGTGCCGAATCTTACAAGATTCATGCTTCTGTGAATCAGGCGATTGTAGTCAGTGTTAAGAATCCGTAACCTGTGCCTCAGTCTTGTGAAACGTGAATATGACATAATATAAAATTACAACAACGTTGAAGCACAGTTGGTTGTATCGGGCGTCAGTCTTTCTCGTCGAGTTCAAGCCATCGTAATTCCTTTTCGTCAAGCAGTTTTTTCACCTCCTCATATCGCTGAGCCGCTTTCATGATGATTTCCGGATTGTCACATGAATTAAACTGCTCTTCAAGTTGCTGTTTTTCAACTGAGAGGGCTTCTATTTCTTTTTCAAGTCGCTCAAATTCCTTTCGTTCCGCATATGACTTTCGCTCCTTTTTCGGAGTCTTCTCCTTTTTGGGAGCCTTATCGACCACCGGTACCGAGTTTTTCTCAGTCTCCTTATCCCGCGCTTTTTTCCACTCGCGATACTCTGAATAGTTTCCAGGGAAATCTTTTACCGTACCTTCCCCCTCCATCACAAAAAGATGATCGGTGATAGAATCGAGGAAATAACGGTCGTGGCTGATAACGATAACGCATCCGTTAAATTCGCGCAGATAATCCTCAAGCACCGTGAGGGTCATTATATCAAGGTCATTGGTGGGCTCGTCAAGAATCAGGAAATTAGGGGAGCGCATCATCACTACCGCAAGCTGCAGGCGGCATCTCTCTCCTCCGCTCAGTCCACCGATAAATTTCTGCTGGTCAGACGGCTCAAAAAGAAAACGCTTTAGAAACTGCATCGGGGTAAAATGCACATTGCCGTTAACCACAATGTCATCGGCAAGCTCTGTCACTGCATCAATCACCTTTTTGTCGGGATTCAGTTCAAGTCCCTCCTGACTGTAGTATCCGAAGCGCACCGTTTCACCAACATTCCACTCGCCGGTGTCCTGCGGCAGCAATCCCAACAGCATTTTCACGAAGGTGGATTTCCCCACTCCGTTTCCACCTACAATTCCAACTTTTTCGCCTTTTGCAAAATCGTAGGTGAAGCCGTCAAGGATTATTTTATCACCGAACTTCTTTGAAATATCTCTGGCTTCAAAAATCTTGGAGCCTATGCGTGAGGATTTCACATCGAGATTAACATCTTTCTCTTTGGCTCCTCCGCGCGAGCGCTCTACAAGCGAGTAATATGCGTCTATTCGGAATTTGGCTTTTCCTGCTCTTGCCTGTGGCTGACGACTCATCCAGTCCTGCTCCTTGCGTAAGGTGTTTTTCACCCGGTCAAGCTCTGCGGCAGCTGCCTGATGGCGTTCCGCTCTGCGGCGCAGATAGTAGTCGTAGTTGCCGTCATAGGCATACAGTTCAGCACCGTCTATTTCAAAGATGCGGTTACATACCCGGTCAAGGAAATAGCGGTCGTGAGTCACCATAAAGATAGTGAGCCGCGAGCGGCTGAGGTAATCTTCAAGCCATTCCGTAGCTGCGATATCCAGATGGTTTGTAGGCTCGTCAAGAATCAGCAGGTCGGGATTTTCAAGAATTACCGCTGCAAGTGCCACTCTCTTGCGTTGTCCGCCGGATAGAGTGTCAATTATGGCGGAAGTATCGCTTATGTTCACTTGCGAAAGCATCTGCGTGAGTCGCTGCTCATAGTCCCAGGCTCCGGTAGCGTCCATATTGTGCATCGCTTCCGATATTTCAGCTTCGTTGCCGGAATCAAGAGCCTTGTGATATGACTTTACGGCATCGACC
>CAMWUZ010000139.1 GCA_947177595.1 uncultured Porphyromonadaceae bacterium
TCTATTATAAAGTTAATGTAAATTTTCTTCGGATTCATACTTTTGACCAACTCGTAAGCGGCTGCCATCGTTCCACCGGTTGCCAGCACATCATCATGAATCACCACTATATCGTCCTCGGTAATAGCGTCTTTATGAAGTTCTATTGTGTCCTTACCATACTCTTTTGCATACGTGTACTGGATGGTTTCTGCAGGAAGTTTACCGGGCTTACGAGCCGGAACAAATCCTGCACCAAGCTCAAAAGCAAGGATTGATCCGCATATAAACCCACGACTTTCAATCCCCACGACTTTGGTCACACCCTTGTCACGATACAACTGCGACAAATCCCAACCAAGAATATGAATGGCTCGGGAATCCTTGAACGCAGTGGTCAAATCCTTAAAAACGATTCCCTTTGTTGGGAAATCAACCACATCTCTGATTTTAGATTTAATGTATTCCATATCTTATTGATTTAGCTTCAACCGCCATTAAACCACACACCTATCTATGTTCCACGTGAAACAATCACCTACCTAAAAGTACCAGCAGGATACTAATATCACTCGGTGAAATTCCAGGGATTCGGGATGCCTGTCCGACAGTTTGTGGATTTATTCTAATCAGCTTCTGCCTTGCTTCAGTTGAAAGACTCTTCACTTTCTCATAGTCAATCATGCCGGCAATCTTAACATTTTCCAGTCTTTCCATCTTATCAGCAAGAGATCTTTCGCGGTCTATATATCCTCCGTATTTAATTAGTATTTCTGCTGCTTCTATAATTTCATCACGTCGCACAGACTCAATATGGTTGTTAATATATTCCGCAAAATAGGGCAACTGTTCAGAAAGTATTTTAATATTTAGCTTTGGACGAAGGATAAGATCAAACAATTTCACACTCTGTCTTAAAAGCGATTCATCAACACTTTCAAGATAAGGATTTATTTCATCTGGCTTTACCGAAGCTGATTTTGTGAACGATATGAGTTTATCTCTCTGATCTCTTTTGGAAAGCGTCAATTTAAATCTTTCTTCATCAGCAAGACCTATATCATATGACCGCTCAGTCAGTCGCATATCGGCATCATCTTGCCTGAGAAGAATACGATACTCGGCACGGGAAGTAAACATACGATATGGCTCATCCACGCCTTTAGTCACAAGATCATCAATCAATACACCGATATATGCTTCATCTCTGCCAAGAGTAAAAGGTTTCTCATCTTTTGATTTCAATGCAGCGTTAACTCCGGCAATAAGCCCTTGACCCGCCGCCTCCTCATAACCTGTTGTGCCGTTAACTTGACCTGCAAGAAAAAGCCCGGAAACAACCTTGCTTTCCAATGAATGCGACAACTGCGTAGGATCAAAAAAATCATATTCTATAGCATAACCGGGACGATATATAGAAACATTCCGAAAAGCAGGGATTGTAAGCAGGGCATTAAACTGAGTACTGAACGGCAGAGATGAAGAGAACCCGTTCAAATAAAACTCCTGGGTATCCTCCCCTTCAGGCTCTATAAACAACTGGTGCTCTGCCTTGTCTGCAAATGTGACAATCTTTGTTTCGATACTTGGGCAGTATCTTGGTCCTATACTTTGAATCTGACCATTATAAAGAGGTGAGTCAGGTAAGCCTTGTCTGAGTATCTCATGAGTTCTTTCATTAGTATAAACTATATGACATGCCCTTTGCTCCAATACTCTCTTCACCTCCGGAAGAAAAGAAAACTTATGGTGATCATCTTCAAGTTCTTGAATTGAGGTCTTGCTCCAATCAATACTTCTGCCGTCAATTCTTACAGGTGTACCGGTTTTCATCCTCTCAGTCCTTATTCCTAACGACTTCAATTGCTCAGTTAAACCTGTACTTGCCGGCTCAGAAATTCTACCACCAATCATTTGGACTCTTCCTATATGCATAAGACCATTCAGGAAAGTTCCTGCAGTAATAACAACCGTTTTTGAATGAAATTCAACACCAGTCATGGTGCGCACACCCTCGACCTTGTTATCTTTAACAATGAGTGACGTGACATCATCCTGCCACATTGAAAGATTATCGGTATTCTCAAGTATGCTCCTCCACATCGCGCTGAATTTCATGCGATCGCTTTGAGCGCGGGGACTCCACATCGCCGGACCTTTCGAACTATTCAGCATTCTGAACTGTATTGCAGTCCTATCGGTGACAATACCGGTCATACCACCAAGAGCATCTATCTCTCTGACTATCTGACCCTTAGCGATTCCGCCGATAGCCGGGTTACAACTCATCTGAGCTATCTTGTTCATATCCAGCGTAATGAGTAGAGTAGATGCACCCATAACAGCCGCAGCATGAGCTGCTTCGCAACCCGCATGACCGGCACCTACAACTATTACATCATAGTCAAATTTCATATCTCTTCACTGAGGTTTTCCAATATAAACAGCGCAGCGTTCTCATGAGCCTCCATAATTTCGCGTTCACCTTCACCTTTGTCATTAATTCCACAAAGATGTAGAAGTCCGTGAACTATAACTCGAGATAACTCGGTAAGATAATCTACCCCAAGACCTGTTGCATTTGACGCAACAGTATCGAGAGAAATATACATATCTCCACTAACAAGTTTACGCCGACTGTAATCAAAAGTAATGATATCGGTATAGTAATCGTGATTCAAAAACTCACGGTTAACTTTTATGATGGTTTCATCATCGCAAAAAATATAACAAAGCTCACCAATAATTTTATCATGAGACTCTGCTACCATTTTTAACCATTTTTCTGTCCGATTCACATCAAGTGAAGGTAAATCGACGTTTTCCGCGTTCCAGATAATTTTTGCTGCCATCTTGGAATTTGTTACATACAAAAGTAAGTAAAACCATAATTTTATGCAAAAACTATACTGTCACCAATTTTTCTGGAAAAACACCGATCACTTATAACAGTTTGATTTTATGGTATTTATACCACTATAACCCTCTCAGAATTTAATAAATGAATGCTATCAAGGTATTTCCTTGGAATTTTATATTCTGAGAGCGTGATTTTTTATTACATTTGTGGATGAAGCACTAACAAAATTGGCATGAGCAAAATTTCAGCAACAATAATCACTTTCAACGAAGAAAAGCATATTGCACGTTGCATAGAATCTCTCCGCGATATCGCAGATGAGATTATTGTCGTGGATTCATTCTCTGATGATTCTACAACCGAAATTTGTGAGGCTATGGGGTGCAAGGTCACACGCCGCAAAATGAAAGGCTATGGAGCGCAGAGACAATATGCTACTTCACTCACTTGCCATAATTATGTTTTGTCAATAGATGCAGACGAAGTACTCTCCCCTGCCCTACGCGCTTCGCTCATAAAATTAAAGAATAGTGACTTCAACCACAGAGGCTATAGCTTCTCCCGACTTAACTTTTATTGCGGCACTCCGGTAAAACATTGCGGGTGGTATCCTGATATTCAGGTACGTTTGTTCGACAAAAGATACGCTAACTGGAATCTGCATGATGTTGATGAAAGAGTAATCTTCAGAGATAATGTAATGCCTGTTAAACTCGATGGAGACATATTGCATTATAGATGTACCACGCAAGATGAATTTAAGCAGACAGAAAGGGCGCATGCTGCTCTTCTTGCCAAATCTATCCTTGAAACAGGTAAAACTCCAGGGGTATTAACACCATACATTCAGGGAATAAAAAGCTTTATACGATGTTATATCGCTCAAGGTGGAGCACTTGACGGATTGGTTGGGACAGCAATCAGCAAACAGAAATACCATTCAACTCTTCTTGCATGGAGCACAGCAAGAAAGAAATCAAAAAACAACAAATAACACTTACTTATACCCCTCTCTTCACAATAAATATGAGCAAACAGTTGAAAGTATATTGCAAAAACATTGAGGAATACATTGATATTGAAGGAGGAGACACACTGCTTGAAATATCGGAGAAAATTGCAGACAAACTGGATTTCAAACCGGTGTGTGCGAGGGTTAATTACAAGACCGAAGATCTCGGATTCCCGGTATTCCAACCGAAAATGGTGGAGTTTTTATCTGTCACATCTCCAAGTGGGACGCGTACATATGTGCGGTCTCTGTGCATGATGCTGTATAAGGCGGTTAACGAGTGTTTCCCGGGCAGAAAACTGCGTATCGAGCACTCTATCGCAAATGGATATTTCTGTCGTATTAATAATGACTGGGACGCATCAGAAGATAATGTCAGAATTATAAAACACAAGATGACAGAGTATGTAAAAGCTACGATACCTTTTGAAAGAAAAGAACGGCTCACTCGAGACGTTATTAATATATTCAATCGTCAGGGACTTGATGACAAGGTATTACTTTTAGAAACTCTGAACGAACTATACACAACATATTATCGATTGGGAGACATCTGCGACAGCTATTACGGTCAACTTGTGCCTTCAACAGCATATCTCGGAATATTTGATCTGATTCCCTATAAGGACGGTTTTATCCTTATGCCGTTTGATAAAAAAGACACAACATCTCCTGCAAAACTTATTGCACAGGAAAAAATGTTCAAAGCATTTACCGATTATCTTGAGTTTAATAAGATTGTGGGTATAAGCAATGTTGGAGAGCTTAACAAAGCTGCCGAGAATGACCATTCAGCGATGGTTATCAATGTGTCGGAGGCAATGCACAACAAGAAAATAGCTACAATTTCCGATGAAATTACAGCACGGTACAAAGAAGGTGGAGCAAGGGTTGTTCTCATTGCCGGACCGTCATCAAGCGGCAAAACCACATTCACGAAGCGTCTCGCGATTCAATTAATGACCAACCTTATGGAGCCTGAACTGATTTCTCTTGACGACTATTTTGTTGACAGAGAACATACTCCGAAGGATGAAGATGGAGACTATGACTATGAGTCACTATATGCTCTTGACTTAAAGCTGTTTAATGCACACCTGTCTGCACTGTTGAGAGGTGAGGAGGTTGAGTTACCATATTATAATTTTTCCACAGGTAGCAGAGAGTTCAGAGGTAACCGTATTAAATTAAAACCAAATTCCATACTTCTTATAGAGGGAATTCACGGCCTCAATCCGGAGCTTACTGCATCCATTGAACAGAAAATGAAATACCTGGTGTATGTTTCAGCACTCACTACAATTTCCATTGATGATCATAATTTGGTACCGACAACAGATAATCGCTTGTTGCGCAGAATTATACGCGAT
>CAMWUZ010000140.1 GCA_947177595.1 uncultured Porphyromonadaceae bacterium
AAGAACTCAGGGCAAAAGCTGACGGAGAGAACCGCTCCACCCTCGTGTTCCCCGGAATAGGCAAAGATACCCAGAGCGTAAACTTCATTGAAAGCGCCAACTGGAACTTGAAAAATATCAGATTAGTACCCTAATATAAAACTATATGAAAAAAGCATTAGTCTCTTCGGCTATCCTCATTGCGATGTTAACCGCGTGCTCATCAAGCCGTCGCGTGGTGGAAATGCCCGAAATCACCGTTTCAAACCAGACATCTCTTGATCTCCAGCGCGTTGAGCTATCCGATACCGCGACCACTCTTCATGCAAAGGCTATGTACAGACCCGGCGGATGGATCAGGATTGCGAAGGATTCTTATTTGGAGACTCCTGACGGTAAGCGCTATAAGCTCAAATATGGCAACGGAATAGTGCTGGGAGCGGAACATAACATGCCGGAATCTGGTATAACTGAATTTGACCTAATCTTTGAGCCGCTACCAATTAAAACCAATGAAATGATTTTCAGCGAAGGAAACGGCGGTTGGACTTTGGGACTGGACCTCAACGGAAAACTGGAAGATTATCCGGAAGGACTGCCGGATACACTGAAAACAAGTAATCCGAGCGCTCAAATTCCCGAAGTGTCGTTTGACATCGATTCAGCCACTGTCAACTTCCATATACTCAACTATAACCCAGTAATGGGAAACAAGCTGAATTATGCCATAGAACAGATTTCCGGACAAATCACGGATGCACCCGCTATAGATATTGATGCAAACGGCAATGGCAGACTTAAGTTGCTTTGTCATGGCACAAGCGGTATTTCAGCATTGAATATCGGAGGATTCAGTCTGATCGGAGATGCCACTGTCAACCCCGGAGAAACCATTGACATATATATGGATCCGTTGATTTCCGGAAATGTGGTGATGAGACATTTGAGAAACGAACCTGCTGCTAATAATAAAAACTGGAGCTGGCACACCGGCACTTATTCTGATTTTGACGCGAATAAGCTTGACTCCAAAAATATTCTGCCACTTTATTCCGAAAAGTTCGGGAATTACCGCATGGGAGCGGACGAATATATTGACTATGTTCTTGCCGAATATGAGAAAGCGGAAAGAAGCATCAATAAAAGTGAGACCCTATCCCCTCTTTCCAAAGAAAAAACCCTGATAGATATAAAAGCCAATACTATCGAGGCTATCGGGAAGTACAAATATTTCCTGAATCGCAGCTATTGGGCAGCTCACGGTAAGTGGGGGCAGCCGGTACCCGCAGATTCTATAACTTGCGAACTGACTCCGGAACATTTTGCCAAAGTTTCTGAATTTATCGATCTCAATGACCATCGGCTGATTCTTGCTTCTTCATCCCCTATCTTCGCGCTACCCTTTAAGGAATGGGAGAAATCGGGAGTCGATGCACAATTTCTTAATGAAACAGGAAAATACACTGAGGTGGTCAATACAATCAAAGCCGGCAAGGGAAGCGAGGAGGATATAACTCCTTTAGAGTCATACAGCAATCCTTTCTATGCCAAGTCAGCCAGAATATTTCTTAATGACGTAAGAAAATCGATGGCTGATATAGATATGTCGCTTTGTCAGCCTACTCCCGATGTCCCTGCCGACAGTATTTTCGATGCTATAATAGCTCCTCACAAAGGTAAGGTAGTGATGGTTGACCTATGGAATACATGGTGTAGTCCTTGTCGGGCAGCCCTACAGCTTCATGAGCCGGAGAAATCAGGCGAATTAAGTTCTGAGGATATTGTGTGGATCTACATTGCCGATGAATCATCACCATTCAAAAAATATTTTGAAATGATTCCCGATATCAAAGGAGTGCATTACCGCCTTAATGAAGAACAGATTAGCTCTATAAGAAAAAGATTTGAAGTTGACGGCATTCCTTACTACATCCTGGTTGACCGGAAGGGAAATGCTACCGGTCGTCCGGATCTCCGTAATCCTGAACTGTATAAAAAGACTATTCTTGAAGAGCTTGCAGCCACTGTTGAATAATTATCTCACCTTAAATAACATAAAATCATGAAAAAACCCCTCCTTATTCTCCTCCTGTTCCTGGGAGTGCTGACTGCCTATTCTGAAACCCGCGTAGTGGAATTTCCGACTATCGGATGGAACAATATGATGAATATAATGGACATCCAAAATGTAACATTGTCTGACACGGCTACAATAATTGATGTCAAGGTACGATCCCGTCGAGGAACAAGATTCATTATAAACGAAAGTTTTCTCATTACTGACAACGGTGATAAATATCCTCTGAAGTTGGCTAAAGGGATTACCATTGGAGAGAGTAATATTCTAGATAATACCGGACGGAAAGAATTCAGTCTTATATTCGAGCCAATCCCTGTTAATAGTGACCGCTTGCTGTTTAAAGCCGGTAATTTATTGATGCAATTAGAACTTGGCACCACATCAGCTGTTCCCTCGGGATTACCGGAAAATTTAGCCAATCCTGATCTGAACCCTCAATTACCGGAGCCTGTCTTGGCTATTGATTCAACAACTGTCAATGTTCATATTCTCGGCTATAAGCCATATATGGGCAATACACTCAATTATTCCATTCTGATGATGGGAGGGACTTTAACTGAGCTTCCTCCCTTGGACATTGATGAAAAAGGAAATGCAAGTGTAACTTTTCTTCTGCACGGCATAGGTAGATTCTTCGCATATACTCTCGGACGTACCAGAGTCAACGCAATTGCGACACTAAAACCCGGTGAAACGGTTGACCTATATATTGACCCTACATTCTCCGGTAAAAACGTGATGAAGAAATTCAGAGGAATCACCTCCGGTAAAACGTCATGGCACAACGGATATTATTCAACATTCGACGCTGCTGACACAGACAGCGACGCGGATATGAAAATAATGAGTGGTAATTTTGGCGATTACCGAATGGGTGCGGACGAGTATGTGGACTATGCTCTTGCACAATATGAAAAAGCAGAAAAGAAGATCAATGACAACCCCTCATTTAGTAATCTCGGTAAAATCAAATCAAAACTTTACAATAAAGCGAATCTCATTGTTGCTATAGGACAACCACAACGAATTCTAAGACGCAACTACCGTACCGTAAAACAGGATTTTCTGGCAGAGATACCATCTGATTCCATTTCTTGTGAGCTAAAGCCGGAACACTATGAAAAAGTTGCCGAAATAGTAGATGTCAACGATCCTTATCTCATGCTTCTGTTAGATATTATCCCTGAAATTCCATCTTCCGGTTGGATAGAGGTAGGAGCGGACGGCTCCTTTCTCAAAGAAACAGGAATGTATATCAACTCCGCAAGAAAATTCAAATCAGGCATAGGAAGCGAAGCTGATGTGGAGGTATTGAGGGAATTGAGCAATCCATTCTATGCACAGTCAGCGGAATTATATCTGCATGATATGAAGGAAATACTTGCCAATGATGCAGCCAAACTCTTGTTGCCAACCCCTGATGTTGCACCAGACAGTATCTTCGAGGCTATCATCGCTCCGCACAAGGGAAAAGTCATAATGGTGGATTTCTGGGCTACATGGTGTGAACCATGCCTAAGATCTATCAAACAAAACGAACCGGAGAAGAGCGGAGAACTCAACTCTGAAGATATCGTGTGGGTCTATATAGCTGATGAATCGTCTCCGTTGCCAAAGTATCTTGAAATGATAAAGGATATTAAAGGTTTCCACTACAAACTTACTGAAGAACAGTATGCAGCGCTTAGTAAAAAAATGAATATCATAGGTTATCCTTATTACATTTTATTCGATCGTAAAGGCAATACCGTATATAAAGGTCTTTCAATGGCAACTCATGAAGAGTTCAAGAAAACTATCCTTGAAGCGCTCGCAGCCCCTGCGGAATAAAACAATGAAATTATAACCATTCAGGCATCGTTTTAGTCATATCCGGTTGAAACGATGCCTTTTATTATCAAATATATGACACGCCATTTACTTATCGCCTTACTCGCCACACTCAATGCAGCCGCATCTTTTGGAGCAAAGCCATTGTCGATTATTCCGGCTCCAACAGCAATGGAACTTACTTCGGATAAGCCTGTCAGCTTGAAATTACCGCTTGCCATCAGCATAGGCGAGGTCGATAGCTTATCGCGTGAAATGATTGAGCGGGAGGTGGAAAGTATCTCTCCCTTACTGATGCAGAATCCTCAGGAGGGAGCGGAAATAACATTTTGCACTAACACTCTGCAACCGATAGAAGGTTATCGCCTGACTATTAATGAAGGCGGAATAAAAATGGAAGCATCGTCCGCTGCCGGATTTTTTTACGGTCTTCAAACGTTAAAACGGCTTATGGGCACAGAGATTGTTGCAGGAGCGCAGAGTGGCTGCACATCCCTCCCCCCTGTTACTATTACGGATGCTCCAAGGTTTGCCATCGCGGATTCATGCTTGATGTGAGCCGTCATTTCTTCTCAGCGGAGCAGATAAAAAAGATGCTTCGTCTCCTCGCTGCATACAAGATGAACAAATTCCACTGGCATCTCACCGATGACCAAGGCTGGAGATTGCCGGTTAAAGAGTACCCGCTGCTTACTACCGTCGGCGCCTCTCATCCCGCAAATACACGAATGACTGATTTCAGCACACAAACGGAATATTTTACTACCGGACCGTCAAACACGGTGGCATATACTGCAGAAGAGATTCGCGATGTGGTTGATTACGCATCTAAACTCAACATAGATATTATTCCGGAAATAGAGATGCCCGGACACCTCGCCGCCGCTATCGCCGCATACCCCCACCTAAGTTGCTATCCTGACAGCGCTCATGCTGTGCGTGACCTTCAAGGTATTTCAAAGGATGTACTCGATGTGTCGAATCCTGAGGCGATGAAATTCGTTAAAACAGTAATAGACTGCCTCGTGGACTTCTTTCCATACGATGTAATCCATATCGGCGGTGATGAGACTCCGACTGAAGCATGGGAACAAAGCGTTGGCTGCCGGAGAATGGTTGAGGAAAATGGTTTTACAGGCACGAACCAGGAAGAGAAATTCCGAAAACTCCAGAATTTGTTCACCTATGAAGTCAATGAATATGCCAAATCAAAGGGACGCAGACTCATGACATGGGATGAAGTTGTTACCGCACCTGGAGCCGATCTTGAGATTGCGCGGCAGATCAATCCGATTGTCATGGCATACGATATTGTCTATGAT
>CAMWUZ010000141.1 GCA_947177595.1 uncultured Porphyromonadaceae bacterium
CTGTTACCAATCTCGCTACCGGAACTACAGAATCGTTTGATATCAATCCATACAAAAAGCAGTGTCTGGAGGAGGGACTTGATGATATCGGGTATCTTCTTGCACATAAGGAAGAAATTGAGAATTGGGAAAAAGAGTCACATAAATAACAACATATATATTATGGAACTTAAAATAGCTGTATTGCCCGGTGATGGCATAGGTCCGGAAATTTCAAAAGCCGGTGTCAGGGTAATGCAGGCTGTCTGTGAAAAATTCGGTCATAAAGTCAGCTTTGAGTATGCACTCGTTGGCGCGGCGGCAATTGATGCTATGGGAAATCCCTTTCCGGAAGAAACATATCAGATTTGTAAGGATGCAGATGCAGTCCTCTTTTCGGCTGTCGGAGGTCTGAGGTTTGATAATAATCCCGATGCAAAGGTGAGACCGGAACAAGGACTGCTTGCGATGCGCAAGAGACTCGGGCTGTTTGCAAACATCCGTCCCATCGAGACATTTGATTGTCTCGTTCACAAATCGCCCTTGCGCAAGGAGCTCGTGGAAGGTGCGGATTTCGTATGTATCAGAGAATTGACCGGAGGTATGTATTTCGGTGAGAAATTTGAGAGTGATGACAAGGCATATGATACCTGTGTATATACTCGCTCCGAAATTGAGCGGATTTTGAAGGTCGCTTATGAGTATGCCCGCCGCCGTCGCCGTCACCTCACTCTTGTGGATAAGGCAAATGTTCTTGCTTCAAGCCGGTTGTGGCGCAAAATTGCCAAGGAAATGGCTCCGCAGTATCCCGATGTCACTACTGATTATATGTATGTTGACAATGCGGCTATGAAAATGATTCAGGAACCACGTTTCTTTGATGTGATGGTTACTGAAAATACTTTTGGTGATATTCTAACCGATGAAGGTAGTGTGATTACCGGCTCGATGGGACTGTTACCATCGGCAAGCACAGGTGAGAGTACGCCGGTTTTTGAGCCGATTCATGGCTCATGGCCGCAGGCGGCAGGGCAGGATATTGCCAATCCGCTTGCACAGATTCTCTCTGTGGCGATGCTGTTTGATTATTTTGACCTGAAAGATGAGGCAAAGGTAGTTAGGGAAGCCGTGAATGCATCACTTGATGCTTGTGTGCGCACTCCCGACATTCAGGTTGAGGACAAAACGCCTTTTGGCACTCAGGCTGTCGGCGAATGGATTGCAGATTACGTGACTACACATTGATAGCGTTAATTATATAATGAAGCAGGTCAGACTTTTTTTGTCGGTTATTTTTTGTGGATTATTTGCAGCTACCGTGGCTGCATCTCCGGTATGTGAATCTGATAATACTTTAGTGTCAGGTAATCGTCCCCCTGTAGGTGAGCGGTTATTTGTATCACCGGTAATAGAGGCGCAGATAGAAGCGGTGAAGTGTCAGTTGAAAAATCCGAAACTGGCGAAAATGTTTGAGAATTGTTTCCCGAATACTTTAGACACCACTGTGTTTTTCCGCACGGATAGCGTGGACGGAAAGAATGACACATTTGTGATTACCGGTGATATTCATGCGATGTGGTTGAGAGATTCCGCGGCTCAGGTGTATCCGTATGTCAGGTTTGCATCGCAGGATGAAGCTCTCAGGCAAATGATTGAGGGAACTATACGCCGACAGATAAAGTCTATTCTTATCGATCCCTATGCCAATGCGTTCAATGACGGATCTACCGGTGGGGAGTGGCAGAGTGATTTCACTACGATGGTGCCGGAGGTGCATGAAAGGAAATGGGAGATAGACTCTCTGTGCTATCCGGTGCGCCTTGCATATGAATACTGGAAGCGTACAGGAGATACTTCGGTGTTTGATGGTAAATGGCTGGATGCTGTCGATTTGATATTGCAGACTTTCCGGGAGCAGCAGCGCAAGGATAATCCGAAAGGACCATATCGTTTTCTCCGGCGTACTGATAGGGCACTCGACACTCTAAATAATGTTGGATGGGGGTCGCCTGTAAGTGGGTGCGGGCTGATTGTGTCATGTTTCCGCCCGAGTGATGATTCCACCACTTTTCAATATCTCGTACCGTCAAATTTCTTTGCGGTGACTACTCTTCGTAAAATGGCTGAGATACTTTCAGAAGTAAATAATGACGGAAATCGGGCTGATCAGTGCACGGCGCTTGCCGATGAGGTGTCACAGTCATTGAAAAAATATGCGGTGTATAATCACCCTGAATTTGGTGAGATATATGCCTTTGAGGTAGATGGATTCGGCAATAGGATGCTGATGGATGATGCCAATGTTCCCTCTCTTCTTGCTATGCCGTATCTTGGTGATGTGGAGATGGATGATACTGTGTATCGCAATACGCGAAAATTTGTGTGGAGCAAGTCTAATCCATATTTCTTTTCGGGAAAAGCCGGAGAAGGAATCGGTGGTCCGCACGTGGGATACTCTTATGCGTGGCCTATGAGTATAATGATGAAGGCGTTTACCGCGGACAATGACGAGGAGATTGCTCAATGTGTGAGAATGCTGATGAATACTGATGCCGATACAGGATTCATGCATGAGAGCTTTAATGTTAATGATGCCAATGACTTCACGCGCTCTTGGTTTGCATGGCAAAATACTCTTTTCGGAGAACTTATTCTAAAACTGATTGATGACGGCAAGCTTGATTTGCTCAATTCTCTATGATTTTTTTTAACTTTGCGGAAGTTTAAGAATCAACGAATATTCCATAGCAAGATATGAGTCAGAAAGAAATTGTGGTTAGCGGTATCAGAGCCACCGGTAACCTTCATTTGGGTAACTATTTCGGCGCTCTCAGTAAATTCGTGAGAATGCAGGATGACTATGACAGTAATTTTTTCATCGCAGACCTGCACGCGCTTACCACATCTACCGACCCCGATAAACTTCACGCAAATGTGAAAAATATTATTGCGGAGTATCTTGCTGCCGGTATTGATCCGGAGAAAGCAACAATCTTCGTGCAGAGCGATGTCCCTGAAATCAGTGAGATGTATCTGCTTCTGAATATGCATGTCGGTATCGGTGAGCTAATGCGTACTGCATCGTTCAAGGACAAGGCACGCAAGCAGCTCGGTATCAAATCAGATGGCGATGATATTGAGAAAGAAATCATTGGCAATGACTCTAATAAAAGAGTTAGTGCCGGTCTTCTCACTTATCCTACTCTTATGGCGGTTGATATCCTTATTCAGAAAGCTAATAAAGTGCCCGTGGGTAAGGATCAGGAGCAGCATCTGGAGCTTACAAGAAGATTCGCGAGAAGATTTAATTCATTCTATGGTGTGGATCTTTTTCCTGAACCCCAGAATTTTGACTTCGGTGGAGCGCCTGTAAAGGTGCCGGGTCTTGACGGTTCTGGTAAAATGGGTAAAAGTGAAGGCAACTGCCTATATCTGATCGATGATGAGAAAACTCTGAGAAAAAAGGTGATGAGAGCTGTGACTGATGAGGGACCGAAAGTGCCGAATCAGCAGGTTAGTCAGCCGGTTGAAAATCTGTTTACACTTCTCGAGCTGACATCTGCTCCTGAGATTGTCAAGCATTACCGGGATGCTTATGCAGATTGCAGCATTCGCTATGGTGATCTGAAAAAGCAGCTTGCTGATGATATTCTCAAAATCACTCTTCCGATTCGAGAGAGAATCCTTGATTTGCAAGGCGATGATGCAACTATTGCAAGAATTGTGAAGCAGGGAGCTGAAAAAGCACGTGAGCGTGCGGCAAAAACTCTTGCGGAGGTGCGCCATATCATGGGCATCCGCAAGTTCTGATATCAATCTCTGGTATGGCTAAAGAGAAGAAAACAAATGTCGCCCGGTTGCTTGACAAAGCCGGGATTTCATATTCACTCGTGCCATATACTGTTGATGAGAGTGATTTGAGCGCAGTTCATGTTGCGGCAGAGCTTGGAGAAGATATTCGTCAGGTATTCAAAACAATCGTGTTGCGCGGAGAGCGCACCGGGTATTTTGTGTGTGTTGTGCCCGGAGATGCCGAGATTGATTTGAAACTTGCAGCAAAAGCTGCCGGTGACAAGAAAGCTGAACTTATTCACATGAAAGACCTACTTCCGCTCACAGGATATATTCGCGGAGGTTGCTCGCCGATTGGTATGAAGAAACAGTTTCCCACTTTTTTTCACTCTTCCGCTGCCGATTTTGATACCATTTATGTGAGTGCCGGTGTGAGAGGACTCCAGATTGCCATAAATCCTGCCGACCTCATTAAATATGTTGGTGCAACGCTTGCTGATCTTATAGATGTATGAATAGTTTTGGAGAAATATATAGGCTTACTTCTTTTGGCGAGAGCCATGGTGTAGCTATCGGCGGTGTTATAGACGGTATGCCGGCGGGTATGCAGGTCGATTTACAGATGATTCAGCGTGAACTTGACCGTCGCCGTCCCGGGCAGAGCGATATAGTTACCGCGCGCAGGGAAAGCGATACGGTTAAAATTCTCAGCGGACTTTTTGAAGGAGTTACCACCGGCACCCCTATCGGTTTTGTGATTGAAAACAATGATCAGCATAGCAATGATTATGAGAATATGCGCAATGTTTATCGTCCATCCCATGCCGATTACACATATTCCTCTAAGTATGGTGTACGTGATCATAGGGGAGGGGGGCGCTCTTCTGCTCGTGAAACAGCATCGCGAATTGTAGCAGGCTCATTGGCAAAGCAGGCTCTTGCCCAAAGTGGTATTGAGATATTTGCTTACACCTCTCAGGTTGGCGACATAATTCTTGATAAAACTTATAAGGAGATTAATGCCGGAGATATAGAATCAAACTCAGTGAGATGTCCAGATGAAGAAACAGCGCTGCAGATGACTGAATTTATAAAAAAGGTGAAGTCGGATGGTGACACTGTTGGAGGAGTGGTTACAGGAGTGGTACGCGGATGTCCCGTCGGTTTGGGTGATCCTGTATTTGATAAACTCCATGCACGTCTCGCATCCGCTATGATGAGTATAAATGCCGCAAAAGGATTTGACTACGGCATGGGTTTTGACGGTGTTCATCTCCGTGGTAGTGAAGTGGCTGATAAATTTGTGAAAGATTCTACCGGCTCACTGCACACGGTTACCAATAATAGCGGTGGTATTCAGGGAGGAATATCAAACGGTGAGGACATATACTTCCGTGTGGCGTTTAAGCC
>CAMWUZ010000142.1 GCA_947177595.1 uncultured Porphyromonadaceae bacterium
GAAAAATGCTGCTTGATGTAGCTCCGCCGTCTATGCATAATATTTTTTATGCCGATAGTGGTTCTGTCGCTGTGGAGGTTGCAATGAAAATGGCAGTTCAGGCAAGCATATCACGAAGCGGGTCTCATGGAAAGACAAACTTTGTGACCATTCGCAGCGGCTACCACGGCGATACCTGGAATGCAATGAGTGTTTGTGACCCGGTAACTGGTATGCACGGCGCATTCGGGTCGGCATTGCCAATAAGATTTTTTGTTGAGAGTCCGGTAGTAAAGTTTGGCGAGGAATGGAATACTGAGGCAATGAAGCAGCTTGAGGATACTCTTGAAAAGCATCATGAGGAAATTGCCGCCCTAATACTTGAACCGGTGGTACAAGGAGCCGGTGGAATGAGATTTTATCATCCGCAGTATCTTGTTGAGGCAAGGAAACTCTGCGATAAATATGAAGTGTATCTGATTTTTGATGAGATAGCCACAGGTTTTTGGCGAACAGGCAAAATGTTTGCCTGGGAGCACGCCGGGGTTGAGCCCGACATAATGTGTATAGGCAAAGGGCTCACGGCAGGATACATGACAATGAGTGCGGTGCTTACGACCAAGGAAGTTGCCGATACGATTTCGCGCGGTGAAGCGGGAGTGTTGATGCATGGACCTACATTTATGGGCAATCCGCTGTCGTGTGCGGTTGCTGTTGAGTCGCTTAAACTGTTGCAGCAAAAGGATATGGTATCTATTTTGGACTCTATGGAAAAGTCTCTTAAAGAGCATCTTGCACCGGCATCCTTAATTAAAGGCGTGAAAGAGGTGAGAGTGCTTGGAAGCATAGGCGTAATAGAGATGGAGAAGCCGGTGGATGTAGGCGAATTTCAAAAGAAATGCGTTGAAAAAGGAATATGGGTGCGCCCGTTCGGAAGGAATGTTTATGTGATGCCTCCTTATGTCATTACTAAAGATGAATTGCAAACCCTTGTTGAAGCAACTATTGATATTGTGAGATGTATCGCATAGAAGATGAGCTTATAAGGCTTACTCAAGAAAACAATCTGCGTCATATCCCGGTATCAGGCAGTGGAGTAAAGGCGGATTTTTCAAGTAATGATTATTTAGGCATTGGGGCTGATAAATCACTTCAGCATGATTTCTTGTTGTCAGTGAGTGATTTGCCATTATTCACTTCAAGCGCATCACGATTGTTGGCACAGGACCAGGAAGAGTATTTCAAACTTGAAGCATTGCTTGAAAATCTTTATGGATTGCCGGCACTTATTTTTAACAGTGGGTATCATGCGAATACCGGACTGATTTCTGCGCTGGGAGATAAAAATACTCTTATCGTGGCTGATAAACTTGTTCACGCCAGTATTATTGACGGATACAAGCTCAGCGATGCGGAGATGATTCGTTTCCGTCACAATGATGCAGGACATCTTGAAAATATATTAAAAAATAAGGCATCAAAGTATTCGCGCTTACTGATTGTTGTAGAAGGCGTGTACAGTATGGACGGTGATTCCGCTCCTCTGAAAGAGATTTCCGAATTGAAATCAAAATATGAAAATGCCTTGCTCTATGTTGATGAGGCACATTCGTTCGGAGTGTGCGGCTCAGCAGGACTTGGATTGGTTGCCGGAAGTGAGTATGCCGGAAATGTAGATGTGCTTGTCGGCACGTTTGGCAAAGCGGTTGCTTCAGTAGGCGCTTTTGCCGTTATGAATCCCAAAATCAAGGAATTTGCGATAAACCGTGCCCGAAGTTTTATATTTTCTACCGCACTGCCTCCGTTCAATTGTGCTTGGACAAGATTTGTGGTTGAGAGATTACCGGGAATGACTGATAGACGGGACAAATTAAACAGTCTTGTAGATTCTTTTGTCAGCAATCTTGACCCGGCGAAGGTTAAGATTGAGTCGCCGTCACATATCATTCCAGTTGTCATAGGTGATTCAGCAAGGGCACTTGGCTTGTCGGCACAACTTGCAGATGAAGGGCTAAAGGTGTTGCCTATACGTACTCCTACTGTTCCTCCTCATACCGAAAGACTAAGAATCAGCTTCTCGGCAACCTTGAATCCGGAAGAGGCGGTTCGGTTGGCGGACACTCTCAATAGATTACTATGAATCATACGATAGTATCACATACAGGATCATCACGCTTGATTATTTTTTTTGCCGGGTGGGGTATGGATCACACCCCTTTCCGGAATATGAGATATCCCGGTTATGATGTCGCTGTGGTCTGGAATTACTCTGAATCCGGATTCACCTCTGATTTCTGGCGAGGATATTCTGAAATATGCATACTTGCGTGGTCGTATGGTGTTTACTATGCCGGCAGGTTTATTGAGAATCATCCGGAGCTTCCTGTCACAGCGAGAGTTGCGGTCAATGGCACTCTTTATCCTGTGGATAAGGAGAAAGGTATTCCGGCTCAGATTTTCAATGCTACCTTGAGCGCGTTGAGCGAACAGAATGTGAAGAAGTTTTACAGGCGAATGTGCGGCAGTTCTGTCGCGTATGAGTCTTTTATGGATAATTCTCCTGGAAGATCTGTGGAGTCACTTGCGGCGGAATTAACTGCCATCGGTGAGGATTTTTCAATTTATGGTGCTCCTCAATGCCGTTGGGACAAAGCGTATATATCTGCCGATGACAGGATTTTCCCGCCTGAGGCACAGTTTGCGGCGTGGAATGAAATGGCAGAGACTATAACTCTACCGGGCGCGCATCTGCCTGATTTTTCAAGAATACTTGAAGAGTCATTTATACTTAAAGACGGTGTCTCGGATGCTTTTGCGCGCTCTGCAGGCACTTATAGCGAAAATGCTCCGGCACAATACTTTGTGGCGCAACATCTCGCCTCGATTATTAAGCGCGAGGCACCGTTGAGCGGAAATGTTGTTGAAATAGGATGTGGCAGCGGTTTCCTCACCCGTCTTATAGCGCCTCTGTTGACAGATACTGCGAGCTTGACTCTGATTGACGTATCTCCGATTGACTCGTCGCTACCCGGAAAGCACATTAGGGAAGATGCTGAAACCTATATGTTTCAGATAAAGGAAAGTTCCTTGTCCGCGATTTTGTCAGCATCGGCTGTACAGTGGTTTAATTCTCCGGCAACATTCCTGCGAAATGCGCTGAGAGTTCTCGTTCCCGGTGGAATTCTTGCGGTTGCAGTATATGCTGATACTACTTTTAATGAGATTCCCGAACTGAAATCTCCGTCAAAAGTTTTTTCAATAGAGTCACTGAAGTCTATTATTCCCCATGGTTTTGAAGTAGATGTGTGCGATGCCGGAGAGTATGTGCAGGAGTTTGAAGCGTCAATTGATGTGCTCCGTCACTTTCGTCTCACCGGTGTGGCTCCTGTAAGCCCATCTGATGACTCTCCAGTGTTGGCACGCAAAATTTTGCGCAGTAATATTACATCTCTCAGTTACAATCCGCTTTTTCTATTGCTAACCAAGAAAAAGTATTGTAACTTTGTGGATTAATTGGAAACTGTGAAAAAAAATAGTGCAGTGTCTTTCAGATTGAAAACATTATACCGGTTTATGCTGGGCAGCTTTGTACCGCTGTTTGCAATGACCTTTTTTATCTGCCTTTTCATAGTGCTGATGCAGTTTCTGTGGAAATATATCGATGATCTTGTAGGTAAGGGGTTAGATGTTAGCGTGATAGGGGAGCTGTTTTTTTATGCTGCGCTTTCTCTCGTGCCTATGGCTCTTCCACTCGCAATCCTGCTTGCATCGCTGATGACTTTCGGTAATCTCGGCGAGCGATTTGAACTTACTGCGATGAAGGCATCCGGAGTATCACTTGTCAGAGCGATGAAACCTCTGACAGTGCTTATGGTATTTATAGCGATAGGAGCTTTCTTTTTTCAGAATAATGTGCTCCCGGTTGCTCAGACAAAAATGTGGACACTGCTATTTTCTGTAAAGCAGAAATCTCCTGAGCTTGAAATACCGGAGGGTGTTTTCTATGACCAGATTCCCGGATTCAATATTTATGTGGATAATAAGAACCGTGATAGCGGCACTCTTTATAATCTCATGATCTATGATATGAGCAAGGGGTTTGATAATGCGGCGGTGATCCTTGCGGATTCAGGAACTATGGCGATGACTCATAATAAAAAGCATCTTGTTCTTGATTTATACCAGGGTGAGTCGTTTGACAATCTGCGTGAAGCGGCTGCCGCCTCGGCAAATGTTCCGTACAGAAGAGAGTCATTCGGTCATAAGAAGATTTATCTATATTTCGATGCCAACTTCAACCGAATGGAAGAGGATGGTATGAGAAATCAGTATGTGGGAAAAAATATTTCGGAACTAAGACATACCATTGATTCGGTAAACATGAGGGTTGACAGTGTAGGAATCGGTTATGCCGCCTTGGTGGCTGGTAAAAGATATGTCAACGTAGATTCATATTCATATACCTATGATTCAGCCGGGGTTGCAAGTAGGAAGCTGAAAACAGTGGAAATGTCAGCGCCTGTTAACGTGGACTCGGTTTTCAAAGGACAGTCATCCGCATATTCACGTCAGTATCTCGAGAGGGCATTGAGTAATCTTAACCGCACCAAACAGGATTATGAATTTAAAGGTCTAACTCTCGCCGATGACCGCAAGACAATTATCCGCCACGGCATTGAGATGCACAAGAAGTTTACACTCTCGATTGCCTGTTTGGTCTTTTTCTTTATCGGTGCGCCTCTCGGTGCTATCATTCGCAAAGGTGGACTCGGTGCTCCGCTTGTTATCTCGGTTTTCCTTTTTATAGTCTATTATATTATCGACAACACCGGTAATAAAATGGCTCGAGACGCGCGTCTGGAGGTGTGGCAAGGTATGTGGATGAGTACTGCGATTCTTCTTCCGCTCGGAATTTTTGTAACCTATAAGGCTGTTAATGATTCGGCGGTATTCAATAAGGATGCTTACATGAATTTCTTCCGTAAGCTCTTGGGGCGTAATCAGGTGCGTCATGTGGAAATGAAAGAGGTTATAATGGATGAGGTAGTTCCCGAAACGGCAATTTCTAAATTGAATATGTTGGATGATGCATCACGTCATTTCCTCACGTCATTTCCTGCTAAACCCAATTATTTGACCTTCTGGCTCAAGGGGTGTCCGGTAGATGAACTTCACTCTCTATCAGAG
>CAMWUZ010000143.1 GCA_947177595.1 uncultured Porphyromonadaceae bacterium
GTGTGAACCCCGTAAAATACAATTTTGTATACTTAAAGCGCAACTACCTAACTATCAATCCTATGCTATAATTGCATCGGGATGAGGATGGAGACTTCTCCGAAGTGGAACGAATCAGGCAGAGCGGAGCATTGACAATCGGGACATACGACCGTTTCTTCTATGGCGAGCCTAAAGCCTTTATCGAACTGATAAATTCCCATATGCAGCACAAGGATGAAAACGAGGTGATATTCGTTGAGGGTACCGGACACGTTTATACCAAACGCGAACAGATGTTAGCCGATATAATCCTTTCTTTAGTGCGAAAATGGATTAATCAGTAATTTGTGGAGAAAACGGTGGAGAGGAGGGGGGAAAGTTGGTGTATTGGAATTTTTGAGTTAGCTTTGCGGTATGAAAAGTATGAGTGCCAAATAAATGCCTGCGGTGTTATGACGGAAGTTGATTTCATAATTACCTGGGTGGATATGGATGACCCGAAATGGAGGGCTGAGTTTGATAAATACTCCAATCGTCAGACAAACGAGAAAAACGGAGTGTCTGAGGCTCGTTTCCGCGATTACGGTTTCCTGAAATATTGGTTTCGCGGAGTGGAAAAATTTGCTCCCTGGGTAAGGAAAATCCATTTTGTTACAAGCGGACAGGCTCCGGCGTGGTTGGATACTTCCAACCCGAAGGTCAATATGGTGAGCCACAAGGATTTTGTGCCTGAAGAGTTCCTGCCTACATTCAATTCTGTGGTTATCGAGCGCTATATGCATCGCATTCCGGGGCTTGCCGACCGTTTTGTTTATTTTAATGATGATTTCTATATAATCAACCATATTTCTCCCGAGCGTTTCTTTAAGAACGGTTTGCCGAGAGATATAGCTGTGTTTCAGTATAATCCAAGTTGGTCGCAGTGGTATAAGAGAATAAAAAACAATATCCGTATAATCAACCGTCATTTTGACAAGCGCGAGGTTATTGCCAAGTACCATGACAAGTGGTTTGATCCGAGTTATGGATCAAGAGCCAGATTGAATTATATTCTCAAGCCGTATGGCAAGTTTATTACTCTGCGTACTCCGCACAATGCACAGCCTTACCTGAAAAGCACTTTTGAGGAGGTGTGGGATGCAGCAGGTGAGGAGCTGACCGCAACTTCCGTTAACCGATTCCGCAAGGTGACGGATTACACGCCTGAGCTTTTCCGCACCTGGCAGATATGCCGTGGCAATTTCGAGCCGCTCAATACATATGCAGACACGAAGATGTTTCCCCTGTTGATCAAATCTAAGCAAGCAGTAAAGGCGATATATAATCAATCGTATAATCTGGTGTGTATCAACGACAACGTTAAGATTCCCAACTATAATGAGGTTATGGCGAGTCTTGATGCCGCATTTAATCATATCCTTCCAGATAAGAGCAGTTTTGAGAAATGAATAAGGTTGCAGCAGAGATAATAGCGGGACTGATTCCAAATAAAATGGCGCGAAACCGCTGGCGCGGTATTTTGCGCTATGGAATTACTAATGCTTTCCGTCTTAAAAGGAAAATAAAAAGGGATAAAAGTGAGCCAGAATACTACCTTGCCGTATGTGCGATTGCCAAGAATGAGGGACCATATTTCAAGGAGTGGATTGACTGGCACCTGAGTGTGGGAGTGGAAAAATTCTATATCTATGACAATGGAAGCGATGACAATACAAATGAGGTTCTTGCTCCATATATTGAGAGTGGCGTGGTAGAATATACTTTTTTTCCCGGTAAACGCAAGCAGCTTGCGGCTTATGATGACTGTCTTGAAAAGCATAGGTTTGATACACGCTGGATAGCCATTATTGATCTGGATGAATTTATTGTACCGGTCAAGGATAAGAATATCCCGGAGTTTTTGAGTCGGTTTGAAGATGCCCCGGTAGTGGAAATCAACTGGCTTGTTTACGGCAGCGGCGGCGCAGTGAAAAAAAGCGATAATCCGGTAATGGAGCGGTTCAAGCACCACTCAAAAGGCGACCACAAACTTAACAGGCATGTCAAAAGCATAGTGAACCCGCGCAGAGTGTATTCAATGATAGGTTGCCATGAGGTTGCGAGAATAAATGGCAAAGCGGTTGATTCTCATGGCAATACAATAGTGAGAAACTTCCGTGAGCGTGAGCCTCAGCAGGATGTGATAAAAATTAATCACTATGCCATAAAGTCATACGAAGAGTTTCTATGCAAAAGGGCACGAGGCCGGGCGCGACTCAAAAATAAAATTCGCGGACTCGAATATTTTGATGAATATGACCTAAATGATATTAGGGAAGACTGATCAGATGACTTGTCACTTCTTATGGTTGAGAGACGTAGTTTTAGTGAAATGGAATGTAAAAGTAAGCCGGAAGTATCAATTTTAGTGCCGGTCTATAATGTTGAAAATTATTTGAAGGAATGTCTGGATTCAATTTTAAATCAGACATTCAAAGATTGGGAATGTATATTGGTTGATGATGGATCAATCGATAGTTCAGGTAGCATCTGTGATGAATATTCAAGTAGGGATTCCCGCTTCCAAGTTATTCACGTTGAGAATGGTGGGGCTGCTTTTGCGCGAAATACATCAATAAAGGTGGCTCGTGGGAATTATATAACGTTCTGTGATTCTGATGACTGGCTGGAACCAAATGCTGTTGCTGTTATGTATAAACTTATACGTGAATATGACGCGGATGTGGTTCAGACCGGACTATGGAAGGAATATAAGGGTAAAAGTAAGGTGAAGCATTTTGTGGTAAATACGGAAGTTCTCAACAGGCAGCAAGTGGTAACCGAACTTATAAGAGATAAAAAGGTTCGTAGTTATGTTAATAAAATGTATCGCCGGCACATCATAGGGGCGGATTATCCGTTGGACAATGCGTATGAGGATGTTTATGTTTTAACAGTCTGGCTGCTTAAAGTTAATATAATGGTCTGTACTTCGATTCCCGTATATCATTATAGGATGAGGAATGGAAGCCAGTCAAAAGTCGGTTCTTCAAAAAATAGACTTGATTTCTTTGAGTCAATGCGTTTTAGGGCTGAGGAGATACTCAAATCAGGTATAGTGGATTATGGTGAAGATGATTATGTGGCTTCAATCTCCAAAGCTGCTGTATCTGCCGGTAAAATAATAAGCCGTAGAGAGTTAGATAAACAGAAAAGTAAGACATCAATTAATTATCTGAGTGAATCAATCAGAAAATACAATTTGTCATCTATGAGATCTGTGGGAATAAAACAGTGGTTCAGAATAAAATTGCTCAGAAATAATCCGCGATTATTCAGCCGGATTATGCGAGTGATAGGATGGTTTGATCTTCACTCACTCTTTCGCCGAAATAATATGTTTAAATAATAATGTGTATCACAGGATATTTATCGTCGGGTGGGTTATTTTTAATTCTTTAATTTTTTAAGGCGTTCTTGAATGACAGGGTATTTATCCAAGATAGCCTGGAAGGCTTTGTCATTTCTGTCTGTACCGGATTTGAAGTTCACGCTTTTGAGGGATAGCTCTTTTGGTTTGCTCAGTCCTTTCGGTTTGTTGTGATTTCCGAAAGGAGCTGGCATTACCACATTACCGTTTGCTACTACCGCAGCCCAAAACCAAATATCATCGGTGGTAGGTGCGATTGCGGTAAATAGTTTTTCATCTATCATCTCTTTTTTAAGAGTATGTGGTGGATAAAGAACTCCTCCGACACCGGTTTGGATAATATCATAACTGAGTTTGTATTTCTGTGTCAGAAAATGATACCATCTGAGTTTCTTCCATTTTTTATAGGGGTGATTTGGCTTAATACGTTTTGCGCGGTGAGCTATAACCACCTCGGGAAATTTTTTATGGAGACATAATAGATCACGGAGCATATTCCGGTCGTATTTAACATCATCATCAACAGTGACGATGACAGCATTAGGAAAATCAGCAAGTGCTGGCACTAATTTGCGATATGATCTGATGTCTTGCTTATAGTCCCGAATCTCGAAAATGGGATTATCCTCTGCTAATTTTACCAAATAGTCTGGCAATCCTTTTTCTCTAAACTGTGATAAAGTGAGATAGAGGACAATCCTGTCGGGAAGTACCGAGCCTACAAGTAGGGATTTGATAGCTTCGTAAGCATAATCAATCGCTGCCGGAAAAGATGTGAGAGAGATGATGACCTGATTATTCATTTTCTATTTTGTTTCGTATTTCGGGATATGCTTTAAGAATAGCATTCAGACTTTTTACATTTCTGTCATCCCCCGATCTATAGTTGATACTCATAAGAGAGATATCCATCGGTTTACCAATTCCGTGGGGAGCACTGATTCCAAACGGCACTGGTATTATTTTTTTTTCATTAGCAACGGCTGCCGCCCAAAACCATATATCATCGGCGGTTGGAGCTAGTTTAGTGAAAAGAGCTTCATCTATCATCTCTTTCTTTAAAGAATGTGGCGGATATAATACGCCGCCAACACCAGTCTGAAGATTCTTATATGTCGGATGATATTTTTTCAATAGAAAATTATGCCACTTATATTTCTTCCATTTGTGATATGGGGTATTTAGTTTTATGCGCCTCACTCTTTGTGCCACAATAGCTTCAGGATACTTGCGATGTACACCAAGTAGCTCTTTTAACAAATTTCTATGGTATTTCTGGTCATCATCAATGGTGATGATGATGGCTTCCGGAAAATCGTTCAATGCAGGTACAAGTTTGAGATATGAGCGTATGTTATGGTCATAAATGCGAATCTCTACAAGCGGATTTGCTTTCACAAAGTCAAGTAGCTCCTTAGGCAAAGGTTTCTCTCCGAACTCGGACGGATTAAGGTATAATACAATTTTATCGGGCAGTACGCAACCATCAAGAATAGATTTAATGGCATCAATAGCATAGAGTATTGCCGCAGGAAATGAGGTGAGTGATACTACAATCTGTTTATGTGGTCTCAACTTTGTCATGGCATAATTGATTTTGCTAAAGCAAAGTTAATTATTAATTCCTAACTTGGAAAGTTATTAAAGATGTGAGAGCTGTTCCTCAGCTTTGTCGCCAAAAACTTGGTAGAACTTCTCACGGGTGCGTTTCCAGCGGCGGTGACTCCAAAGCCAGTACTGAGGAGCTTCGATGATGTTCTGTTCAAGC
>CAMWUZ010000144.1 GCA_947177595.1 uncultured Porphyromonadaceae bacterium
ATATATATATATGATTTTATGTTATTATTCAAAAGATCTGAAATCTTCGGTAATAAGCTCAAGTTCACGCAGGGCACTGACATTGCTCAGGTAGCCGAGCACCGCATAACCGGCAACGGGGATAAAAGCCATGTCCGGAATCTTGTGCGGGGCTATTCCGCCGAGTGCCACAACAGGCATCATTTTGCCGGCGGTTTCAAATTGATCTTCAGTGATGCGCGGCACATATCCGGGTTTGGATATCGAAGCGAAAATAGGGCTCAAGGTAACGTAAGCAAATCTATTTGATTCAGCAGCCCTCGCTACATCCTCAACCGAATGGCACGAAACTGACAGTTCTCCCATGTATCCTGCCGGAGGGTGCGGACAGCGTCGGTTGAGGTGCAATCCGCCGAGATTAAACTCGTTGACAAGCTCGAAATGCCCGTGCAGTTTAAGCCGTGAGTGATATTGTTGAGGTATTCCTTCTATAATTCTGCGGACTTCGCGCAAAGAAAGCTCAGGATAGCGAAGATGAATGTATGACCAACCGGCGGAGAGCAGGGTGGTGAGCCGTTGCGGTTCGTTATCAAACGGTACAGAGCCGGTGATTACTATCCGTATAGGATTATCCACCATAAAAAGCAGTGATAACCGTTACAGAGTCACCCGGTTTCAGCACGGTTTTGGTGCGCATGGCTGCCGGAACCACCACATTGTTGAGTGCCGTGGCAATGCCGGTGGGTTTTACCGCCGCTTTGTTGAGCGCATCCTCAAGTGTGGCGCAGTCTTCAATATCAAATTCTTTGCCGTTGATGGTTATCTTCATATTGATTTCGGATTGAAGTTTTTGAGACGTCGTGGGTTGAAAAAGTGATTGACCGGTCCGTGCCCGTGCCCGCAGGTAATGTATGCGCCGTTTTCAATAGCTTTGGTAACAAACAGCTTGCCGCTCTTGATGGCATCGGCAAGCGAATAGCCGAGTGCCATATACGAGGCTATAGCAGCCGAGAATGTGCAGCCGGTGCCGTGGGTATTGACGGTGTTTACCGCATCAGCGCGGATGTCAAATATATCCGCTCCGCAGTCAAGCGACACAAAATCGGTTTTAATCTCAGTGTTATCGCTGTCACCTCCCTTTATCACCACATTTGAGCATCCCATTGCGTGAAGTGCCTGAGCCTGCCGTTGCGGATCGGTTTCGCCCGTCAGTGCAACAGCTTCCCGACAATTGGGTGTGACAAGGAGTGCCTGCGGAAAAATAAGCTGCTTCATAGTATCGACAGCATCCGGGGCTATCAGATGGGTACCCGAGGTGGATATCATTACCGGGTCAACGATCAGTTTTCTCACTGCTGAAGGCACGATGACCGATGCAACCGCCTCTATAACCGGTTTGCTGAAGAGCATTCCTGTTTTTACCGCAAGCGGAGGAATGTCGGCGAAAACCATCTCAATCTGCTGTGCCACAATCTTTGGGTCGATGCCCTGAACTGCTACAACACCGGTGGTATTTTGCGCGGTAATGGCGGTAATCGCGCTCATGGCATAGCAGCCTATTGCCGATATGGTTTTGATGTCAGCCTGAATTCCGGCACCTCCGGACGAGTCTGAGCCGGCTATGGTGAGAACGGGATAGTATTGACGCATACCTGATGTTTTTTATATAACAAACGACAAGGGTATAACGCCTGACAGACGGACAATTCCTTCGCCGGTACTAACCGGGGCAGGTTCTAAGGGTTTCATCTCAGCCTCGGGTCTTGCCTTGGCACCCCTTTGTCGTGATTGCAAAGATACAACAATGACTAAGAAATGCAAAGACCCGATGATTTTTTTATTGCGCAGTAGCGCGGTTCAGGCGGCGAACCGTGTTCTGGCTGCAAGGAAAATCTTGCCCCATGCCTCCGGGCTGAGCGATTCGTTGGGTGAATGCTGTGAGAGCAGATGGTGAACGAAACCTATGCGGTTTGACACGATATACTCCAGTTCAGAATAAAAGTCGCTGTTGTTTTCAGGTTTTTTCCCGACTTCAATCATATCTAATGCACATCTCATCACAAATGCGCGTATTTTGTCGGCGGTAATAGATGCGCGCATTGCCCCTCTGTTGATTTCAAAGGGTTGCGGTGGAGTGTAATTGCGATAGTAATTATCTGTAATCTGATTAATGTCCGGCGTTTTATTACTGTCAGTAGCCTTATCCTTACTAACGACTCCCGACTTCTTGACTAATGACTTTTCTTCTCCCGTCTCCTTGCCTCCTGACTTCTTCGCAAGCCTCTCCTCCTTGCGTCGGGTCTTTTCATCAAGTTCGTAACGTATAAAGTCAAATGCCATACGTGATACCGGCTGCATATCCATGATCTCACCGGTAGCTGCATATTCAATAATGGCTTCATAGACCTCGCGGCGGATGTCAGTCTGGTAGGATTTGAGAATTTCGCGCCATTTCAAGGCAAAAGTGAATTTTTTCATAGCGTTGTGTGATAGTATTAATTAATGTTGGTGCAAATATAGGGTTGTTATTTGTGATATGCAAATATTTTATCAGTTTTTTATCAATGAACAGGTATATTCTTCATATTATTACGGTTAGCTTGATATATTTGGTGATAAATATTTTATGTACTGAGTATCAGCATGATAGGTGATAGCGGATGCCGGCATGACTCAGTAAAAGTATCTCCCTTTTGGTTTTCTTTTATAAAATATGTACCTTTGCGGCTGATTTAATAGAATTTAAATTTATATGGACAGTTCTATAGTGGCGCTTGACCTGCTCTTTGAAACAAGCTGGGAGGTTTGTAATAAGATTGGAGGCATATATACAGTGCTTTCCACTAAGGCAAAAACGCTGCAGAAACTATACAAGGATAAGGTAATATTCATTGGTCCCGATGTGTGGAGTGATGAAAATCCGAGTCCTTATTTTATTGATACCCCTTCCATTCTTGAAGAATGGAAAAGCAAGGCTAAATTGCCTGAGGGGGTGAGTGTCAGAACCGGAAGATGGGATGTGCCCGGCAAGCCGATTGTCATACTCGTGAAATTTGAAGGAATATATCCCGTCAAAGATAAGTATTATGCCGAGATGTGGAATCGGTTCGGAGTCGATTCCCTGCATTCCTACGGCGATTACGATGAAAGTTGTGCGTTTTCTCTTGCAGCCGGTGCTGTGATTGAGAGCGTTTGCTCGTTTTATAAGGCTACTCCAAAGAGCAAAAAGAGCGTAATAGCTCACTTTGACGAGTGGCAGACCGGTATGGGTCTCCTATATGTGAAGTGGAAATTGCCGCAGGTCGCAACTATATTCACTACTCATGCAACCAGCATAGGCAGAAGCATCTGTGGTAATGGTAAGCCTCTTTACGGTTACCTGAATGCTTATAACGGTGACGTTATGGCAAGAGAACTCAACATGGAGGCAAAGCACTCTCTGGAAAAAGCCGCCGCTCATGCTGCGGATTGTTTCACTACTGTCAGCGATGTGACAGCCCGGGAGTGTGAGCAACTTCTTGATCTTCGTCCGCAGGTAGTTACACCAAACGGATTTGAGAAAAACTTTGTTCCGTCTCGTTCAAAATTTGATGATGCGCGTGCGGCTGCACGTAAAAAACTTATTGATGTTGCAGAGGCGCTCACCGGTAGAATATTTCCGGAAAACACGATGCTTGTTGCCACATCCGGCAGATGCGAGTATCGCAATAAGGGTATAGACGTGTATCTGGATGCAGTCGCCTCACTCGGATTCAGCGATATCAAGCGTCCTGTTGTTGCTTTTGTCATGGTTCCTGCATGGATGAAAGAGCCTCGCCCCGATTTGAAAGAAGCTGTTGCGTCTGAAGCCAAGTCCGGCATTGCAGATCCGGTTATCACCCATTGGCTCAATAATCCTGGAGAAGATCCTATAATCAACCGCATACACGGTATCGGATTTACAAATGACAAGTTCTCACACACCTATGTTGTATATGTGCCATGTTACCTTAATGGCACAGATGGAATTTTTGATTCTGCATACTACGATCTGCTGATAGGTATGGATGCTACAGTTTTCCCATCCTATTATGAACCGTGGGGATATACACCTCTTGAAAGTGTGGCTTTCGGAGTGCCGACCGTCACAACCTCGCTGAGCGGTTTCGGTCAGTGGATTCTTTCAACCACAGATAATAAATTCTCATCTTGCGGCGTTAATGTAATCGCCAGAGGAGACGATAATTATCCTCAGGTAGTCGAGAATATATCGGGTGCTCTCCAGTTGCTGAACAATGCCGGTGACGAAGAGATTGCAAAGATTTCTCAGGCAGCTTCAAAAACCGCTTCAAAAGCGGCTTGGAGCTATTTTATAACATATTATATTGAGGCATTCGAGGTTGCTCTCGCTTCAAAAAACAAAAGATTGAAATAATATACCACAAACAATAACGATTTATGAAAATCCAAGTCAGCAACGCAAACGCACCCGTCTGGCGCGACTCTACAGTTAAGGCAGAACTCCCCTCAAAACTGAAGCCCCTTGAGGTTCTCGCCAAAAATCTTTGGTGGGTATGGAACAGCGATGCCAAAACACTTTTTCGGGATTTGAACCCTGATCTCTGGCGTAAAACCGGAGAAAATCCCGTGATGCTTCTTCAGCGCCTCTCTACAGAGCGCCTTGATGAAATTTCCAAGGATGCGGAAATGATGACTCGCATCGAGAAGGTTTACAAGCATTTTCAGGACTATATGTCCAAGCCTATGCGCAAGGATATTCCTTCTGTTTCATACTTCTCAATGGAGTATGGTCTATGCAATTGCCTGAAAATATATTCGGGAGGTCTCGGTGTTCTTGCCGGTGACTATATCAAAGAGGCTTCTGACAGCTGCGTGGATATGACGGCAGTAGGCTTTCTTTATCGCTACGGCTATTTTACGCAGACTCTCTCTGTAGATGGTCAGCAGATTGCGAATTACGAGCCTCAGAACTTCAACCAGCTCCCTATCGATCAGGTTACCGACAGCGAGGGCAATCCGGTTATTCTTGAAGTGCCTTATCCCGGCAGAATAGTTTATTCTCACATCTGGAGAGTGAATGTCGGCAGAATGAAACTCTATCTTCTCGATACCGACTTCGACATGAACAGCGAATATGACCGCTCTATCACTCACCAGCTTTATGG
>CAMWUZ010000145.1 GCA_947177595.1 uncultured Porphyromonadaceae bacterium
ATTTTACAGCATCCGCTACCTCCTGCATCATCTTGCGATCGATATCCTCAAGCTCACCTTTCTCCGGAAGAACTCCGTTAAAGAATTTGTGAGTGAGTACAATAGCGCGGTTTACAAAGTTGCCGAGCACAGCAACAAGCTCATTATTGTTTCTTGCCTGAAAGTCACTCCAGGTGAAGTCGTTGTCCTTGGTTTCCGGTGCGTTTGCTGTGAGTACATAGCGCAGGGTGTCCTGCTTACCGGGGAAATCACGCAGATATTCGTGGAGCCATACCGCCCAGTTGCGTGAAGTGGAGATTTTATCGCCTTCGAGATTCAGAAATTCGTTTGCCGGTACATTGTCAGGCAACTGGAAATTATCGCCGTAAGCCATCAGCATGGCGGGGAAAACGATGCAATGGAAAACAATGTTGTCCTTGCCTATAAAGTGAATGAGGCGGGTATCATCACTTTTCCACCATTTTTCCCACGAGTCGGGAAGCAGTTCTTTTGTGTTTGAAATGTATCCTATCGGAGCGTCAAACCACACATAGAGCACTTTGCCTTCGGCTCCCTCAACAGGCACCGGCACACCCCATTTGAGGTCGCGGCTTACCGCTCTGGGCTGAAGCCCCATATCGATCCATGACTTGCACTGACCGTAAACATTGCTCTTCCACTCCTTATGTCCTTCAAGAATCCATTTGCTCAGAGCTTCCTCGTATTTGTTGAGCGGCAGATACCAGTGAGTGGTTTCCTTCCAGCTCACGGGAGCGGATGTGAGGCGTGAATGTGGGTCGATGAGGTCGGTAACGCTCAGTGAAGTACCGCAGCTTTCACACTGGTCGCCGTATGCCTCTTTGCCGCAATGGGGGCAAGTTCCGGCAACATAACGGTCGGCGAGAAATTCTCCCGCTTCGGCATCGTAGGGTTGCTCCGATGTCTTCACCTCGAAGCATCCGTTGTCATACAGGCGTTTGAAAAACTCAGATGCTGTATCGTGGTGAATGTCTGAGGTGGTTCGTGAATAAATATCGAAACTGATACCGAGCTCAGCCATGGAGTCCTTGATTATAGTGTGGTATCTGTCAACGATATCCTGAGGAGTCACACCCTCTTCGCGTGCTTTGATTGTGATGGGCACGCCATGCTCGTCGCTACCGCCTATCATTATCACTTCCTCGCCTTTGAGACGCAGGTAGCGGGCGTATATGTCGGCGGGTACATATACTCCTGCGAGATGACCGATGTGTACCGGACCGTTTGCGTAGGGTAATGCGGTGGTTATGAGGGTGCGGTTGAATTTCTTATCCATAGCTGTGTAAAATTTCTTTATGAGACTACAAAGGTACTCATTTATATTGCAAAATCAAAGATTAATACGGTAGGCTGGAAATGCCACACCACGACCACCCAATCCGCTTTTGAACAGCAGCAGACCGGTATTCAGAGCATTGGTGTGCGGCTCGTTCGAGCCCCCCATGTCGATGAAGTCGAAGCGCCCGGTGCAACGGCTTATAAGTTCCGACATAAGAAGGGTGAGAGCCTTGATGCGCCGCCCGTATTCAGTGGAAGCCATGTACTGCACTCGTATAACCTGGTCACAGAGATAGAGCACAGCGCCTGCAACCGGTATTTCTCCGTTTTTCGCGACTATAAGCCGGATGTTTTCAGGAAAGGTTTCGGCAAGGAGTGTGATTTCATAGGCGGTGTGAACCGGATGCGCGTTATGCCTGGTGGCAAGGCGCTCTTCAAGCATTTTCCAGAATGAATGGAAATCAGCCGACCCATGAATGGTTATTCCGGCTGATGCTGCGAGCCTGATTGCCTGACGGGTACTTTCGTTCATCGGGGCGGGATTGCGGAGGTCTATAACAGAGGAGAGTACACAGTCGGTTTGAACGGCACCGTGACGGAACAGCGCGTAAATATCCTCTTCGTCAGGTGTTTTTGAATATATGTACGGTAGCGGTTTGTAGTCGAGCCTGGTGATTCCGAGGTCTCTTATGAATTCCAGCGAACTGTCAAAAACCTCAACCATAGTAGATCCGTAAAAGTGGCGGACCGGAGCAATCCATCCACCATAGGTGAGTCCGCGGTGACTGCTCAAGCAATCATTCTGTGTCTCGGCTGGCAGCAACGCTATTAATTTGCCGCGATGGTTGTACGCCATTAATGAGCAGTCGGTGAAGCGGTCGGCATGATAGTCCATGTAGCCGCGCCTGAACAAAAAGGTTCCGCAGCGGCTACGATTTACAAAATCGTCCCACTCACAGGCATCTGCAGGGGTATAACGCCTGATCACCATATATTATAATGCCAGGCGATAGATTTCTTTGGTGTCTTTTGCGCGAAGCGGTATATATCCGCCTATAATCTCACCTTTGTTTATGTGGAGGCGTCTCACCATCTCGTCGATATCCGGTTCCGGCACACCAAGTTCGGCAAATGTAACGGGGAGACCTATGCTACCGAAAAATCCTTTGAGGCATTCAATACCTTCCAGTGCTGCAGCCTCGTCCTTAGTTTCTTTCACGTCAAATATCCGGCGGGCATACTGAGCAATCTTACCCGGCTTGCGCTGCGCCATGAAAGTCATCCACGCCGGGAAGATAACTGCGAGTCCCGCGCCATGAGTCACATTATACATTGCGCTGATTTCATGCTCGATAGCATGACTTGCCCAGTCCTCTTTTCTGCCGGTACCGCAGATGCCGTTGTGGGCAAGAGTGCCGCTCCACATGATATTGGCTCTCGCCTGATAGTCATCGGGCTTTGCCATCACTTTTGGAGCTTCCTCAATAATTGCCTTGAGCACACCCTCACTCACGCGATCTGTAATTTCAACATTTTCAGTTGGTGTGAAATAGCGTTCCATGATATGCGCCATCATATCGGCGATGCCGCTTGCTGTCTGATATGGAGGGAGAGTGAAAGTCAGCTCCGGATTCATTATAGCGAATTTGGGACGTAGAACAAAGTCGGTGCGAAGCGAAATCTTTATTTTTTCAGCCTCCAATGTGATAACAGAGTTGCCGCTTCCTTCGCTGCCAGCCGCAGGAATTGTCAGCACAACTCCGACGGGTAGGGCTTGTGCCGCAACAGCCTTGCCGCTGTAGAAGTCCCAGAAATCACCGGAATAGGGAACTCCGAGGGCTATGGCTTTCGCGGTGTCTATCACAGAACCGCCACCAACGGCGATAATGGTATCGATATTATTGTCACGGCATATTCCGATACCTTCCCTTACCGGACCGTCAACAGGATTAGGGGAAATGCCACCGAGGCAGCTCACCTCTATGGACTGAGCTTTCAGGGAGTCGCAGACACGGTCAAGAAGTCCGGAGCGCACAGCAGATCCGCCGCCATATACCACCAATACTTTTTTTGCACCTATAGCGGCGGCTTCGTTACCTATCTGACTCTCCGTGCCTTTTCCGAAGACATATCTTGTGGGTGAGCAATATGTGAAATTCTCCATAATCTTTGATTTTAGCTTGTAATACACCACAAAAATAATATTTGGAGCTGAACCGACCAAGTCTTTTCGCACCTCTTATTCGCATGAGGCGGCGTGTATAAGGTGTTGACGTTACATATAATCGTGTGGCTATTTCAAACAAAATTTGTAACTTTGACTCGCAACTTGTTGTTTGAATATTATGAAAAAGTTAATGAAAATATTAGCGATTGTGGCTCTGATTCTGGTGCCTGTCGCATTGCAGGCGGGTGAGCCTACTGTCGTGTTTAAATCGGTGAGCCACGATTTCGGAAATATCAAATCAACCGGCGGAAGCGTGAGTTGCGAGTATGAGTTTACCAACACCGGCGATACTCCTTTGGTAATCGTGTCAGTGACAAACGGGGGCTGCGGCTGCACTACACCCTCTTTTCCCAAAGCACCTATCGCCCCGGGCAAGAGCGGAGTTGTTAAAATCACTTTCAATCCGGTAGGTAGAAAAGGGGAATTCAACCGTGAAGTGAAGGTGCGCACAACCGGTACTCCCAAGCGGATAGGTCTTAAATTCAAAGGTGTCGTAATACCATGAAGCGGCTGATTCTTTCGCTCGTTGTAGTGTTAGGAGTCCTCACAGTATCCGCGCAAGGATTCGTGTGGCTTGACACGGTGCATGATTTCGGATCTTTCAGCGAGGATATAGGACTTGCCCGTTGTACTTTTCGGGCAGTCAATACTTCAGACCAACCCATAGCTGTTGTAAGTGCCCGTGCCAATTGCGGTTGCACTCATCCCGAGTATCCCAAAGGAGCCATTCAGCCTGGCGATACCCTGACAGTCTCGGTTGCATACGATGCAAAAGGTCGCCCCGGACGGTTTGAAAAGAAAGTGTATGTTGATACCGGCGACGGTATCTTGACTACTCTGAGGGTTAAGGGAACGGTTATCGGTGCTCCGTCCTCTCTGTCCGGTCGCTATCCGGTTGATGCCGGCAAAGCGCGGCTGTCAGGTACTGTGCTTCCTTTTGGTGAAACCTTAAAGGGTCGTGTTGCCCAGGGAGTTTTAAAGGGATATAATGGAACCACGGAAACCATAACTCCTTCGGTTACAGGAGTGCCGGAGTATATAGATGTGATTATACGTCCGGAGAAAGTGCCGCCGGGTGAACAGTTTGTTGTGTCTGCAACAGTGACCACCGACCGATGCAAGCATTGGGGATTTGTGACTGATTCTCTGTTTGTTGTGCCGGATACGGGCAGCGACATCAAAGTGCCTGTTTCCACGATAGTTATCATCCGGGAGGATTTTTCGCGCCTCACTCCCGGAGAACGTGCAAAGGCTCCTCATGCCACAATCGATGAGAATTTGCTGGATTTCGGCTCATTTGAGCGTATGGATTCCAATAAAACGCTAAAATTCAACATCTCCAATACCGGTGAAAATCCGCTCATTATCCGCGAGGTCTCTACTCCTGATAAATCACTTACCGTCAAGGTGAAGGATTCAAAGGTGAAGAAAAATAAAGCGGCAAGCGTGGAGGTGACTTTTGACCCGGAAGCTCTTGGAAACGCAGAGTTGCTGAATGCAAGAATAACCGTTATCACCAATGATCCCGATAAACCTGTGCAGATGGTCAGGGTTGTCGGTGAACCGCAATAAAGAATACTTGCCATGGATATGAATCATGT
>CAMWUZ010000146.1 GCA_947177595.1 uncultured Porphyromonadaceae bacterium
GCCGAGGATATTCCTCAGGATTTCATTGAAAGAGACCTTCAGCAAACCAGGTTTATTTCCAGAAAAGCAATTGAGATTCTAAAAACCGTTTGCAGGAATGTTTATACCTCATCTGGAAAAGTTACCGACTTTTTCCGTAATGCATGGGGGTATAACCGATTGCTGGAAAATCTAAATCTGGAGCGTTATGAAAATGCGGGAATGGTAGAGCATTCCGGTTCACGCTCTTGTATTAAGGACTGGACCAAACGACTGGATCACAGGCATCATGCCGCAGATGCCCTCACTATAGCCCTCACAAGGCAAAACTATATTCAACGCCTGAGTACATTAAACTCCTCGCGCGATGATTTAAGAAAGGATGTAGGAGATAGATATTCACATGAATTCGGACTGTTAGAGCAATGGGCATCACTTCGTCCTCATTTTTCGGCTGCGGAAGTCATGACAAAACTTTCAAAGGTCGGGGTATCTTTCAAATCCGGTAAAAAAGCTACGACCAAGGGGATCAACGGCAAATCTAAGAACAAGATATCCACACCACGAGGACCGCTCCATGAGGATACTATTTATGGTAAAATATATATAACCAACAAGCCAAAATCAATTAATGATTGCCTGAAAAATCCAGAAATAATTGCCGACCCAATCTATCGTAAAGCAGTCATTGATGTTCTAAACCGATATAACGGAGATATTAATGCGGCAAAGAAGTATATGCAGAACAATCCGCTATTAACTCCCGGGGGTAAACAGATAGATAAGCTATCCACCCGAAAGCCGGAATTTACAAAAAGAGAATCATTGCTGACTCTAAAAGCCAATCAAATTGACAATATTGTTGATGAGGCTATTAAAGAGGCTGTCAAACAACGATTTGAAGAGTGTGGCAACTCAGAAAAAGTTTTCCAGCAAAGTATATCAGAACACCCATTGTACCTGAACCCTGATATGCCATACCCCATTAAACGTGTTACCCGTAAAACAGGTCTTAAAGATAGCAGCGTTGTTGCCGTTAAAAAAGATGGTGATCGTCCGATAGGTTATGCTAAAACAGGGAATAACCACCACAGCGCATTTTACATGACTGCGGACGGTAAAATTTTAGAGATGATCACGACACTATGGACAGCCGTTAAACGTAAGAATTTCGGACTACCGGTAGTCATTGACAATCCTGATGCCGCTTGGGAATTTATTAAAGATAAAACCGATCATCCTGATTTTGAACATATCAAATCAACGTTACCACCCGAAGGAGCAAATCTTCTACTTACCCTTGCGCAAAATGAAATGGTGATTATAGGTCTTAATGATGACGAATGGCACAAAGCAATCGAAAATAAGGATCTCACATCTATTGCTTCTCATTTATACAGAATGCAAACTATATCTTTAGGAGATTATCGTTTCCGGCATCATACACATACCCTTTCCACCGATACTAAAACCGACTACGATTCCGGCAATTGTATAAGACTTCGTAGCTGGAACGCTTTATGTGAAAGCCATGTCCGTAAAGTTACTGTTGATAAACTGGGCAATATAATACTCCCTGATAATGATTAAGAAAACTCTCCACTTCTCTAACCCCGCATATCTCTCGTTAAACCATAAGCAGTTGGTTATAAGGACAACTGAAGGGAATAACGAGAATAAGTTCACCAGACCGATAGAGGATATCGGGGTGATGATTATTGAGAGTCATCAGGTTACTCTCACTTCAGCACTCATATCGTATCTATTGGAGAATAATGTAGCGATAGTAACATGTGACAAATATCATTTACCGCAAGGTCTGATGCTGAACCTTTCAGGCAATACCTTACAGAGCGAACGATTTACCGCTCAGATTTCAGCATCTCTTCCGCTCAAGAAACAACTATGGCAGCAGACTGTTCAAGCAAAAATAGCCAATCAGGCAGCCAGCCTACAGATATCTACGGGAACCGAAACCGGATGTATGAAAAAATGGGCTCAGACTGTTAAAAGCGGAGACAGCGATAATCTTGAAGGGAGAGCGGCTGCCTATTATTGGCGAAACCTCTTCCCTCCGGAGCTCAAATTTGTAAGGGATCAGTGGGGAGAACCGCCAAACCATTATCTGAATTACGGATATATCGTATTAAGAGCTATTATCGCACGAGCGTTAACAGGGAGTGGATTGCTTCCCACATTAGGCATTCATCACTGCAACCGCTACAATGCTTATTGCCTCGCCGATGATATAATGGAACCCTATCGACCGTTTGTTGACTTGGTTGTTTTGGAAATTATAGAGCGTTATGGCTATGATGCCCCATTGGATAAGGAGGTAAAAAAACTCCTTCTGTCAATACCGGTAATTGATGTGATAATTGATAATAAAAGAAGCCCCCTTATGGTAGCCGCTTCCACTACAACCGCATCATTAGCGAAATGCTTTTTAGGTCTTCAGAGAAAAATACTTTATCCCACTATGAGTAAGTGAAACATGGTTAAGATCTCACGATATAATCAATACAAAATAATGTGGACGCTTGTATTATTTGACCTACCTACAGAAACCAAACTTCAACGCAAGGCAGCAGCGAGATTCAGAAAAGATTTAGTTGCTGATGGTTTCAGTATGTTTCAGTTCTCCATCTATATCCGGCATTCCCCATCGCGCGAAAATAGCGATGTTCATGTAAAGCGGGTTATGCGCTCATTGCCAAACGATGGTCACGTCTGCATAATACGTCTAACCGACAAGCAATTTAATGATATATTGGTTTTTAATCAAACAGGAATCATAGAGCCGCCACGCGAAAGTTTTCAATTGGAGTTATTCTGATATCGATACAATTCACAAACTACTTATCTATATATTGAGCACGTAATTTTCCAGGCTCATTTTTTAATCGTATTTTAGCACATAACTAGCTAAAATACAAGCATTCACACCGAATAAGATGTGAATGCTAACGCAAAAATACAAATTAGTAAGCTAATCACAACATCATTGGACTTATGAGCCTCCGCCCGCGCGATGTGAATGCTAACGCAAAAATACAAATTAGTAAGCTAATCACAACAAATCTCCTGTTGTTATTTCCGAAGTATTGGATGTGAATGCTAACGCAAAAATACAAATTAGTAAGCTAATCACAACAAATTGTTACTTTAATTGTCTGCATGGTTGATGTGAATGCTAACGCAAAAATACAAATTAGTAAGCTAATCACAACTAGGTTTGTTACCTCAATCTCTCGGCTCATGATGTGAATGCTAACGCAAAAATACAAATTAGTAAGCTAATCACAACAATCTCGCCGACACCCACAAAATCTTTCTTGATGTGAATGCTAACGCAAAAATACAAATTAGTAAGCTAATCACAACAGGAGTTATTTTTTAGTTTTGGTGTTTCCGATGTGAATGCTAACGCAAAAATACAAATTAGTAAGCTAATCACAACTGATGCGAATGGTAATCCAATTTCACATGAGATGTGAATGCTAACGCAAAAATACAAATTAGTAAGCTAATCACAACGTAATAAATATGCACAAAACGATGAAGAAGGATGTGAATGCTAACGCAAAAATACAAATTAGTAAGCTAATCACAACGCTTCACCTGTTAAACCTCGTTTTGTATTGATGTGAATGCTAACGCAAAAATACAAATTAGTAAGCTAATCACAACAAATTTAATGCTATCCCTGTATCTTTTAAAGATGTGAATGCTAACGCAAAAATACAAATTAGTAAGCTAATCACAACTCGATGGGCACGAATTATGGCAGACTCAAGGATGTGAATGCTAACGCAAAAATACAAATTAGTAAGCTAATCACAACAGGAGCATTCCAAAAAAGATGAATAACAAAGAACTGGATGCAGAGCAATAGCCCTGCCATCCCTTTGTTGCTTTATATGGAAAGAAGTCTACCTATCTTACCAAAGCGTTACTTTACCCTGTGCGCCGAGGTCAAGTGCTGCCGTTTGGACTCCGAGAGCTCGGAATACCCGGCTAATCGTCGGGAGTGTTATAACGCTCTTCCCTTTTTCAAGTTTTGATATTTGCGACTTCTGAACGCCTACACGTTCGCCTAATTGTTCCTGTGTCAATTCCTGTGCTTGTCGGGCTTTCTTTATGGCCTCACCAAGAAGATAGGCGTTAAGATCCTCTTTTAACTGTGCCTCCATTTCATCACGTTCGGGAGTGCCTACCGGACCCCAAATGTTATCATTAAGCTCGTCAAGGGTTGTAAGTTTAATCTTTGCCATATCTTTAATCTTTACTTTATAATTTCTAATCTTTACAGTATCTTTTAATTCTTATCATAGTAGTATTCGGCTCTCAATGCCTTTGCTCTCTCTATTTCCTGTTGAGATGTCTTTTGGGTTTTCTTCACAAATCCGTGCGTTGCGACAACTATTGAATTTTGCTCAGTGTCCCAAAAAGCGAGTAGGCGGTATTTAACGCCATTGAACAAAGTGCGGAACTCCCAAATATCTGTGTCACCGAGTTTCTTAAATAACTCGTTATCCATTTCACCGTTACTCACACGGTTGATGTTGTAGGCTATTTTCTTTTTAGCCTTTTCGGGGAGCGAGTTGATGAACTCATTTGCCGGATCCATGAATAAGACTTTAATTTTCATATTATACTGGAGTCAGTAGTTTAACACTGCAAAGGTAATAAAAGTTTCCACTCTTGGCAACTTTTAGGGCTATTTTTTTGAATTGAGTAGCTTTTTCTTTTTTCGCGTTCAACCATTCCTCAGCAAAAAGTATTAACTCACACTTGGGATCTCGCCAAAACCATCAAAAGACATAGGATAATATTACAACTAAATCAAAACATGATAGCTTTAACCTTATGACAAACACCTATTTGCGCATGGCGATCTATCTTTGGCGAGATGGGTTAAAGCCATGAACTTGATTTTCCAAAATAGGTTCTTGCCATTTCGCGCCAGGATATATCTGACATCTTACTCTTCATGTCCGGAATGAGTTTCTTTTCTTGTAGAACTATTTCCATAATTATATTTTTTTAAGCCCTTCCTCAGCATAGGGAAGGGCTGTTTGTTAAGGTGATGTGAATGCTGATGCAGAAAGTTAGGGGTGGGATTATTGGG
>CAMWUZ010000147.1 GCA_947177595.1 uncultured Porphyromonadaceae bacterium
TGAAGGCTGAACTTTCATCAGGGCTTGACAGAGAGCAGATTATCAACATGACGGAAAATGCTCATCAACCTGTAGGAATATGTAAAGCCCTTGACCGCGATACAGACTCGCGACAGGCTCTTGCCGGCGGCAGATATACCCTCGCTATTGTGGCTGCCGAGGATAAATCGGCATTCGATATAATATATATTGATGGAGCGGAAGTCAATTCCGACGAATGGAATACAGGCATGAGAAAAGGAAAACTTATCCCTACTCCATTCAAAGACCATTATGACCTCATATGGTATGATTCACAGATGGAACCGATAGAATATGATGCGACGGCATCGGTGGATCAGAATGTAATTCTGACACTCTCTTTCCCGCTGCTTAAATCTACGCTGCGTTTTGTCCGTCAGCAGCAGGATAGTCGATAACACCAGTCTTTATATCATAATCCACATAGGTGTCTTTAAGTTCCACATGATAGCTGAGGCTATTTCTTGTAATCCTGTAAACCCCGTCGGTCGATTCGGTTTCAAGAAGGTATTTGTAGAGTTTCTGTGGGAGCTGGTCATAGAGAAGAACGGACGGAAGAGCCGAGCCATTGCCGTTTACATCAATCCATGTATTGTCGCTATTGAAAGTAACACTCACACCTCCTTTTACTGAAGCGGTGCTTCCTTCGGTTGATTTTGAATAGCTGTTAACCTCCTGCCCGGGAAAATATGTGGTGAAAAACTCAGTTACCGCCGAGGGCATACTGTTCCATGTTTCGTTTTCACATGAGGCTACAACAAAAATTGTAGCGAAGAAGATGATGAGGGTGTATATGTTACTTTTCATAAGATTTTCTTTTAGTTAAGATAACGCTGAGTGAGCATTGTCGGTTCAGAGTAAGTAATTATCTTTGTGGCATGATTAAACGGATTTTGATGTTGATGATTGTTGCGTGCCGGTGCATAGGTGCTTTCGCGCAGGATATGGTTGAGGAAACTCCATATATAAAGATGATGGGAACGGCTGACAGCGCTATAGCCAAGGGGGACTGGGTGGTTGCTGAAAAATGTCTCCGCAGCGCCATGCGTATCGAGCCGGCGAATCCGGCAAACCTGCTGCTGCTTTCCAATCTCGGTATGGTGCAGTTTTATCAGGGACAGGATTCTCTTGCGCTCAACACTCTCACTGATGCCTGTAATATCGCTCCACGCACAGTGCCGGTGCTTGCCAACCGCGCCACGGTATATGAAGCGACAGGGAGATATGAGGATGCTCTCGCCGACTGCAATATCATACTTGAAATAGATTCTGCTAATGTTAGAGCACGCGCGATGAGAATCAATTATAATCTGCGCAACGGAAAAATTGATGAAGCGGAAGCAGATCTGGATACTTTGCTCAGATATTCTCCTGATAATCATTTAGGCAATATTCTTGCCGGAAATATCTATGCTTCCACCGGAAGATATGCAGAGGCTATATCTCCCATATCGAAAGTGATAGAGCATAATCCTCAGGCGGAATATTATGCGGTGAGAGCCCTGTGCAGAATTATGACAGGAAATCTGAACGATGCATCGATGGATATTGCCGAGGGATTGAACATCAACCCCTTAGAAGGTGAGTTATATCTCTATCGGGCGATGCTTAACAAGATGCGATACAGGAACGATGACGCGAAAAATGATGCGAAAAGAGCGGTGCAACTCGGAGTATCGCAGCAACGCACCCTGCCATTTATGAAATAGCAAAAAACAGTTACGAATATATTAAAAAAATTATATCGAACTTATCTCGTTGAAAAATTGTTAGTTAAATGATAGCAAGGATATGATAAAAAAGTCGTAACTTTGCATCGCACATTTATTATTATGCACAAATCAATATTGTTTAACAAATAATTTCACAACAATGAACACTGAGACAATAGGTACTTACGCTGGTCTTGCTTGGAATGCTCTCAACGAAGCTGATGTTCTCGGACTGAAGCAGCTCAAAAAAATGACCAAACTTAAAGACAAAGAGGTTTACGCTGCACTCGGATGGCTTGCCCGTGAAGGAAAAGTTGCATTTGAAGAAAGCGCAGAAGACAAAGAACTCCTTGTTCGTCTTGTTAAGTAATCCCCTCAATCGTAACTAACGAAACGATTTCTATTATTATATCGGGCGTGTCAGTAATATGAGACGCCCTTTATTTTGAAAATTAATGGAAGGAACAGTAGTAAGAAATACCGGTAGCTCATATATAGTCCGCACCGATGACGGGCAGGAGATGTCATGCAAAATCAAAGGCAATTTCCGCATCAAGGGGATTCGCACTACCAATCCCGTTGCCGTCGGCGACAAGGTCGAGGTGCGTCCGAGTGAATCGGGTGACTCATATATCACTGCAATATCTCCGAGACGGAACTATATAATACGCCGCTCAAGCAATCTGAGCAAGGAAGCGCATATCATAGCCGCCAATATCGACTGCGCCTGCCTTGTGGCAACACTGTTTCATCCGGTTACCTCCACAACTTTTATCGACAGATTTCTCGCAACCGCCGAGGCATATTCCATTCCGGCGACTCTTGTAATCAACAAGACCGACCTATGCAAAGGTGACGCGGAGAAAGAGGAGTATCTCGAAGCTGTGACCTACCTATACCGCTCCATAGGCTACACGGTGCTCCACACTTCAGCCGAATCGGGTGAAGGCATCGAGACTTTGAGGGAGCATCTCGCCGGAAAAACCACTCTTCTGTCCGGCAACAGCGGTGTTGGCAAATCCACACTCATAAACAGACTGATTCCGGGACTTGAGCTGCGTACAGGAGAGATAAGCAGCGTTCATGATACTGGAATGCACACCACAACTTTTTCAGAAATGTTTGAGCTGCCGGCTCCCGGCGGATTTATCATAGATACTCCGGGAGTGAAAGGGTTCGGCACCGTGGATATCAACCGTAACGAAGTGGCGCATTATTTCCCGGAAATTTTCAAAACCTCTGCCGACTGCAAATACAACAACTGCACCCATACCCATGAGCCCGGATGTGCCGTTCGCGCCGCTGTGAATGAAAATCTCATATCGCGAAGCCGATACGGCTCCTATCTGAGCATTCTTGAAGATACTCTCGGCGAGGAGAAGTACCGCAAGGCATATTAAGCGGTCATAATGCCGTCATCAATAAAAAAGGAGGAAATGGGCATCGGTTTGGTTAATAATGTTTAACTTTGCAGCTTCAAAATCACACGGCATCAAATTTGATTGTATGCCGCATCACATTTTTACTTGCACAGTTTATGCTTCTTTCAGGATCAATCGATTTCAAACCAAAACTCTTCTCCGCGCTGCGCCATTATGACGCCAAGCGTTTCAAAAGTGATTTAATCGCGGGAATAGTGGTGGGCATCGTAGCCCTTCCGCTTGCAATTGCCTTCGGTATAGCGAGTGGCGTGAGTCCTACAGTCGGACTCATCACCGCAATAATCGGCGGCTTTCTGGTGTCGGCACTCGGAGGCTGCTCTGTGCAGATCGGCGGACCAACCGGGGCGTTCATCGTGATTGTATATAACATCATAGCCACATACGGCTTGCAGGGTCTCGCAATCGCAACCCTTATGGCAGGACTTATTCTCGTGCTTTTAGGGCTGTTTCATCTCGGCACTGTGATAAAGTTCATACCCTACCCTATCGTGGTAGGATTTACCGCCGGTATCGCCCTGACAATCTTTTCTACCCAGATAAATGACTTTTTCGGTCTCGGGCTGAAAAATATACCGAGTGAATTCATACCCAAATGGGGTGAATATTTCCGAAATTTCGGAAATATTGACTGGACCACCCTTGCCGTAGGCATTGTTTCACTCCTTATTATAATAGCGACTCCGAAAATTTCAAAAAAATTGCCCGGAGCACTCATCTCAATTATTATCGTGACGGGACTGGTATGGTTTATCAACTCAATGCCAGGTGTGCATATCGAAACCATCGGTGACAGATTCGGTGATCTGCCCACAGATATTCCACAGCCCCATGGCTTTGAGCTGAATATGGCTACAATCAACCAACTACTCCCCTCGGCTTTCACTATCGCGATTCTCGGTGCAATAGAGTCACTGCTGTCGTCAACCGTGGCTGACGGTGTGACCGGCTCACGCACAAACAGCAATACCGAGCTTATAGGACAAGGCGTAGCCAATATCGTGGTGCCATTCTTCGGCGGTATCCCTGTTACCGGTGCGATAGCACGCACTATGACAAACATCACCAACGGCGGTCGTACCCCCGTTGCCGGTATCGTTCACGCGTTGGTGCTTCTTCTCATATTCCTGTTTCTGATGCCGCTCATCAACCTTGTGCCGATGGCTACTCTTGCCGCAGTTCTCATTATGGTGAGCTATAATATGAGCGGTTGGCGCACCGTGCGGGGCATTTTTAAGAATCCTAAAAGCGATGTGACCGTTCTTGCCGTCACATTCCTGCTCACCGTGATATTTGACCTTACTATCGCAATAGAAATCGGCTTGCTTCTTGCAATCATCCTTTTCCTGCGCCGCGTAATGGAGAATACCCAGATAAAGGTATATTCGGAGCAGCTTGATGTTGCCGAAGGCAGCGAAGCAACCGTTCACGAGGTGCTGAATGTAGCTGCCGGTGTAGAAATCTATGAGATAGACGGACCGTTCTTCTTCGGTGTAGCGACCAAATTTGACGAGCTCATGCGCACATCAATGGCAAATAAACCGATTGTGCGTATTCTGCGAATGCGCAAAGTGCCGTTCATCGACGCTACGGGAGTGCACAACCTTGAGATTCTCATCAATTCCTCACAGAGCGAAGGCATCCATGTTGTACTCAGCGGTGTGAATGAAAACGTGCACAAAGTTCTCGAGCACGCCAATATCGAGCATCTGATCGGTGAAGACCACATATGTGATCACATCACCAAAGCTGTGGAAATGGCTAATTCAATAGTGTCTCGGGTGAAGAAAAAAGAGGTTAATTGTTAAAAAGCCGGTAGTCAGTGCACAAAAATTGTGGTTTTTTAAAGAAAAATCTCATTTTGACGAAAAAAAAAGTAAAAAACGCTTGCAGAGTCATAAAGAAGTATTACCTTTGCATCGTTTTTGAAGCTAAAA
>CAMWUZ010000148.1 GCA_947177595.1 uncultured Porphyromonadaceae bacterium
AGTTCCGGAACCTCACGGCTTACATTCACACCAGACCTAAGCAAAAGCTTCAACAGAGGCTTCACAGGATATTTCACCGGCAGCCCACAGCCATCAACAAAAATAGCCTCGTTCAATTCACCCAAATGGATAGGCGAAAAAATCGGCACCGTCCGTTCATCTTCCCCAAGCAGCTTAATCATCAACACCCGCGAAACAATAAACAACGGTGACGGACTCGGATACTTTGACACGGATGGAAAATTCTGCGGATTCAGAGTCAACAAAGCCGAAGGAGGGAAAATCTACCCTGCAAATCCTGTCAGCCTCTCTCCAGGCACAGAAATATTCAGAAACAACAATAAGAGCTGGAATGACAAGCTGAGTGCAGACACCGCAACCAGGACTCTTGACATTGAAATAACACTCCGTGTAAAGCCGGACCTTGCTATCATAGACATTAAAGATGAGGACGGCAACACTATCACAGCCACTGCACCTGCAGAAATTTCCCCCGCTGCAAAACCACAGGAAACACGGCAGAATGAAATACTCGCAAAAACCGGAGCGACAATATATAAGGTTGTAAAAATCACCAACCTTGCCGCCGGAATGTTCATACCATCGTCTATCCTGACAAACCTGAGAAGAGATGCATTGGAGAAGCTTGACAAACTGCGGCTAAACAACCATAAATACACCTACCGCCTACCGGCCAAACCTGACGTCAGAAAATTCATTGAAGGCAAGACACTATCTGCCGGCGAAAATATTTCAAACGTCATTGCAGAGAAATTTTACCGTGACCTCGGAGCAAAATCCGCATCCAAAGCCTTTGAATGCAATAAAAGCAGCATTAAAAAGGGCACTCCCCTCATGACTACACGCTACTGCCTGCGGCGCGAGTGCGGCAAATGCCTCAAAACACCGGAGGGCGCTCAATGGAAAGCTCCTCTCACCATTAAATCCGGCAACTACACCTTCGCGCTCACATTTGACTGTGCCAACTGCCGCATGAACGTCAATTACATATAGCCTCCAATACCATACACCCAGCCATAGATGCGCCTGAGGTGGTCAACCTCACATATAGCTCCTTACCCGCATTGTGAAACGCGCAGCCCTATTGCACACTATCACAATTATATATAACTTTGCAATCGCAGACCGCTTGGACCACGCCTGTAGGGTGAGGTTCTTAACCGAGCCAACCCCCGGTCCGGGGATTGAGGGCGGGATGTGACATACATAGAAAGCGTTTATCCGCGCTGATTCTTGACACTCTGAAATGTCTCGCAAACTTTTCTTATCTATGTCAAGGATTGAGCAACGGTAGATGCCCGTGGATATGTAAGATATCGGCAACTCCTGTGGTGACATGATGTATCATGTCCGCCTGAGTCCGTCATATTATTGCATATACAGGCGTGGGCTTCTGCGTTGCCGTCCGACATAGATAGGGCAATGCGAGAAGCCTCAGAGTGTAGGACGGTAACAGATACAGATTCCTACGCTTTTTGTTTTTTTATAGACGCCAACGAGGGGAAGACCGCGGCACCGAAACATTATGAAAATCTTATTAATTTATGGCGAACAAGACGCCGGAAAAACCACAGTGTGCAAGCGAGTATTTTCTGCACTAAAAGGTTTAGGAGCTACCCTCAATTATTACGAACTGTTTCCGTGGGGAGATGATTTCAAAGCAATTTTTACCGTAAATGGTATCAAAATCGGCATTTCTTCCGCCGGTGACTCAAAGCAACTTATAGCCGAAGCGAGACAGTTCGGACAGGAAAATGGATGTGATATTTTAGTTGGAGCGGTAAGATATCATACCCATTACAACGAGGTATTTACAGATCTCACCTGCAATAAAGATTTTTTCTGGCTCGAGTTTAGCAAAGGTGAAGTAACCGATGAAGAAAAGGATAAGCGCGGGTTTATTATGGCACTTGAAGTCCTTAGTAAAATCAAAGAAAATCTAAATCTCTGCTATTGATAACAATGAAAATGCTTAAAAAACTTATGAAAGTGATGGCTATTATGATGTGCGTAATAGCCCTGAATAGCTGTGATAACGGTCCTGACTACGGAAAGATGCGCGTATCGCGAATGGATATTGTCGGTGCCAAAGCTGTCGGATTCATTGACGCTGACAATAATTCTCGCGGTGAAGCAATCTCATCCGGCCTTTACAAAATTGATGCCGCCGGAAATATCACCGCAGTAGCAGTCTATTTCACCGAAGATGAGAGCGGCAATCAGTCCAAGCACGAATCTGAAGTTAAAATGGGAGGTGGATCAATGAAAGATGTCGGCAACGACTTTATCTATTTTACTGGTTGTTGGTTTGTAGATAAAAAAGGAGAGCTTATTCCCGAGCAGCTTCCCTTTAGAATTTTAGTTCGCAAATCTGACGGCAAAATGTGGAACCTTGATTATAAAGCATGTGGGCTTAATATTCAGGACTTTGACGACCGGCAATTTTTCCAGTCCTACGACGGCACTTTGTATTATGCCTCTTGTGAGAGCTTTGATAATAGGATAGTTGAGAACATCTACAAGTTTGACCTAAAAACCGAACCGGCAACAATTCAACAAGTTACAGCGAATATAGAACTTTACCCACCATACGCAGTTGACTCTAAAGGAGTGATTTGTGCCCCGGTTAATAAATTCAGGTCACATTATTATTCAAATAAAATAGCATGGCCTAACTCCGGATTTCAAGAAATCAAGGGTGTAAGTACAGCCCGCACTGACTACAGCGATCAAGTTGAAGGTTTGGTAATTGAACCGGATGACTATTATTCTGTTGTCTGCTTCCGTGGGCAGTTCTATCAGTTAGGGGCATATGATTATAATAGTAATATATCAGAATACCCGTTTGTTGATTTAGCAACCTGCAATAAGATTTTGATTGGAGACACACCCGGCAGCGCGAGTGTGGACGAATCTGAAACAATCAATCTCAAAAATGACATTCTTGCCAAGTGGGGTTTCGAATCTTATTCATCTTCTTCATCAATTATGGTTACACCGGACTATATCCTTTTATCCACAAGACTTGACAGTGAAGACAAATGTTGGATTTCAGCCCTCAACCCTGAGAAGAAAGAGTGGAAATGGATTACCGAGACCCCGGATTTAATAAATTTTAATAAAAGTATATTTTATAATAACCGCTATTGGAGCATCACTGAGCAGGATAATGCATTGGGTGCATTCTGGTTCCACCCCGGTTCATTCGAATCAGGTTTTGTCAAGTTCAACGTCACCTTACCTGACTATATAAATTCATCAAAGTATGAAGCAGTTGACGGCAAAGTAATCTTCTCCGGCATTAATCCTGCCGATTCACACCTTGTAAAGGTGGCGGTAGATCTTATGACCGGTAATGCAATCACCAACGACGAAGCACCGGAAATGTTCTTTTCAACACTGATTTCGCTCAACTAAACGCTAACGGTTATCGGTAAACCGACCGACACCAAAGCTAATCCACTACGGGCTGCCCCTCGGCAGTCCGTATTTTTTTGCTTGCCGTCAATTATTTTGCATAGCACGGCAGAATTAATTACATTTGCACCATAAATAAATATACTTAAATCAAACGTACAAATGAAAAAAGAAAGAATTCTCGTTACCGGAGGCACCGGATATATCGGCTCACATACTGTTGTTGAACTTCAGAATGCCGGATATTCGGTCGTTATTATCGATAACCTTTCAAACTCCAACAAGGAGGTGCTTGACGGCATTGAAAAAATAACCGGAATTCGCCCTGACTTCGTTGAGGCTGATTGCACAGATATGGACGCACTCAAAGCTCTCTTCGCTAAGTATCCAGACATTAAAGGTATCATCAACTTCGCTGCAAGCAAGGCTGTCGGCGAATCTATGGAGAAACCCATACTTTACTATCGCAACAACCTCAACACTCTCATGAACCTGCTTGACCTTATGGCGCCAAATGGAGTCAAAGGCATAGTATTCTCCTCATCCTGCACCGTTTATGGTGAACCGGACGTAAACCCCGTAACCGAGCAGTCACCTATTAAAAAAGCTACCTCTCCTTACGGAAACACCAAGCAGATTTCAGAAGAAATCATCACTGACGTTATCAATGCAGGCGCACCGTTCAAAAGCGTAATCCTCAGATACTTCAACCCCGTAGGAGCACATCCTTCCGCTGAAATCGGTGAGCTGCCCAACGGTGTTCCACAGAACCTCATACCCTACATCACACAAACAGCTATAGGAATTCGCAAGGAGCTAAGTGTGTTCGGCAACGACTACCCCACCCCTGACGGCTCATGCATCCGCGACTTCATAAATGTAGTTGACCTCGCTAAAGCTCATGTGAAAGCTATGGATCGTATGCTCGAAAATCCCGAAGCTGCCCCCATCGAAATATATAATCTGGGTACAGGAAACGGAGTTAGCGTACTCGAACTTATCAATACATTTGAAAGCGCGACCGGCGTGAAAGTTCCTTATAAAATCGTTGGTCGTCGCCCAGGTGACATTGAAAAAGTCTGGGGTAACCCCTCACACGCCAACGAAGTACTCGGATGGACTGCTGATACTCCCCTTGCCGACACTATGCGCAGTGCCTGGGCATGGCAGTGCCGTCTCAGAGAAAGAGGCATCATGTAATTTCAACTGATGCGTCACATAACCCGCAGGATATTAGTGCTCGTGGCGGTAATGCTCTTCGCATTGCCGCCATACACTTTTGCCATCACGGCTGATTCAACTACTGTTGTCAGTCTCATCACCTGTGCACCCGGACGCGACATTTACGAGCTGGAAGGTCATACCGCGCTCAGAATCCGAGATGCCCGGAATGACTATGTTGTAAACTGGGGGCTCTTCGACTTTGACGCGCCCAACTTCGTTTACCGCTTTGTCAAAGGTGAAACAGACTATATGTGTGGGGCAATACCTACCGACATCTTCCTCAGCTACTATATGCGCGCAGGCAGAGAGGTCACTGAGCAGGTTTTATCACTTAGCACAGAAGAAGCAGCCGGAGTTGTATCGGCAGTACAGACAAATCTGTTACCGCATAATAGGGTTTACATATAAAACTAAGTGAAGGACACATGCTCTACACG
>CAMWUZ010000149.1 GCA_947177595.1 uncultured Porphyromonadaceae bacterium
TGCGAAAGCAATGCGCGAGCAACACTTGCGTTAGTAAAATAAAACTTTGTCATAGGAATAGTTTTCATCATCTCCAGAATTCCGCTGACATCCTTATCATTCACAAATCCTACAACCATATGTCTGATTCCCGGCAAGTTTGCGATTCTTTTAGACAGATATTGCCAACCGCCGGTATTATGACCGGTATCGCACACAATCCTCGGATTTTTAGCTAATGTCATCCAGCGTCCGGCAAGTCCTGTCAACTCACATACATTGGCAAAACCTTTTTTCACCGCATCATCAGAAATTTCAAATCCCTGCTGTCTCAACAATGTCACCGACTCCAGAATCGTGGCAGCATTTCTCGCCTGCCATTCTCCTGTAAGCTCACCGTCAATCTGTCCGTAAGTCTTACACCTATATATATTATAGTCATCTGTAAAATCCGTTGAGATGATTTCAGATTTCTCTTGAGCAAATATTACCGGCGCATTTTTCTCTACAGAAGTTTTTTCAAAAACCTCCCTTACCTTACCTGATGCCTCACCAATAACCACAGGAACACCGGACTTAATGATGCCTGCTTTTTCCGCCGCTATCGCTTCCAATGTATTTCCTAAAAACTGAGTATGATCAAATGAAATATTGGTAATGACGCTCAAGCATGGAGCTATAATATTGGTGCTGTCGAGTCTGCCTCCAAGTCCGGTCTCAATCACAGCCACATCAACGTCGTTTTTAGAGAAAAATTCAAATGCCATCATCATTGTAAGTTCAAAAAATGATGGTTTTACCGCTAAATCTTTCTCCAAAAAACGATTTACAAAATCTACGACCTCCTCTTTTGATATCATCTTCCCATTCACCTTCATCCTCTCCCTGAAATCAACCAGATGAGGCGAGGTATAAAGTCCCACTTTATATCCGGAACTCTGAAGAATCGCCGCCAGGGTATGCGCTGTTGACCCCTTGCCATTTGTACCGGCAATATGAATTTTTTTATAATCACATTCCGGATTATCAAATGAAGCAGACAGAGCCAGAGCTGTATCCAGTCCCGGCTTGTATGCCGAACCACCGTCACGCTGAAATACAGCAAGCCTGCCAAACAGCCACTCTATGGTATCCTCATAAGATGTAAATCGTTCAGACATATTCAAAAGATGAACAGACCGGCAACTCCGGCGAGCACAATCACCAGTATAGGATGTATTTTGGTGAAGAACACCACGCAGAATGCCGCAATACAGATTATAATACTTGCAATGATATCATAAGATACCGCACCGAAGTTCGCCGAGTTCATCAACAGCATTGCCGCTGATGCAATCAATCCCACCACAACAGGGCGCAGCCCGGTGAACACCCCCTTAACCAAAGCGCTCTCTTTGTGCTTAGTTATAAAATGGCTCGTATATGTCGTGAGAAAAAACGAAGGCAGCACAACGACAAGCGTGCAGACTAAAGAACCCAGAATACCGAAAATAGGATTGGAGAATGTAGCCGATGACTCACCGGGCGCCACATATCCTATGTATGTTGCTGAATTAATCCCGATAGGTCCGGGAGTCATCTGTGAGATGGCCACAATGTCAGTAAACATCTGTTCCGTAATCCATCCCGGCCCTACAATCTCGCGCTCAATAAGAGCCAGCATCGCATATCCTCCGCCAAAACCGAATAGTCCGATTTTCAGATATGACCAGATCAGTTTCAGGTAAATCATTTCTCAACCTCCTTTCCCTTAAGCTCACGGGTGCGCTCAAGTTGCCTGCGATACCAGAAGTAACCGCCGATCCCACCGAGAACAATATATAAGATCGGGTTTGACACGACAGGTAGCTTTGACCATATCAGCAATGCGACAACAATCGGAATAGCCACAGTTTTCCATCCGATCTTCGCAGCCTTGGCGGAAGTGATTACCGGGGCGATAATCAAAGCAACCACACCCGGTCGTATGCCCTTGAAGATTTTACTGAGAATCTCATTATTCTTGATAAGATCCGGAGTAAGGAATATCGCAATTGTCAGAATTATCAGAAACGATGGCAGAATAGTGCCGAGAGCGGCGCTGACACTTCCTTTCATCCCCTTCAGCCGGTCTCCTACCGCTACGGATATATTTACCGCAAGAATACCCGGTAGAGACTGGGCTACTGCAAGCTGATCAAGAAACTCGTCCTTGGCAAGCCAATGATGCTTATCCACTATTTCCTTCTCAATAATGGAAATCATAGCCCAGCCGCCGCCAAATGTAAAGGCTCCTATCTTGAAAAATGTGATAAAGAGTTGAAAACAGATATTATTCATCATTCATTGCTATGGAATTTGGGAACAAAGGTAAGAATATTATCCGGTTTCGTTTAATTGTAGTGGAATTACTATCTTTGCAATGCATTTTATCGGATAGTTTGAAATCGGTCACAAACAGTTTTAACAGAGTCAGTGCAGCGGCATATCATATTGTCGCCGGAATGCTTTCAGCTCTCCTCCTGTGGGGTTGCAGCTCTGTAAAACACGTGCCGGAGGGAAAATATCTTCTTGACGATGTAAAAATCAATATCACCGATAGCACAGGAATAGTAGAGTCTTCTGAACTCGTAAACTATCTGCGGCAAAGCCCCAACCATAAAATACTCGGATTTCTAAAGCTACAGCTCGCCACATACAACATGAGCGGCAAAGACACGGCCAAATGGTATAACCGCTGGGTGAGAAGATTGGGACAAGCTCCGGTGATTTATGACTCCGAGCTGACATCTGCCTCCGCCAAACAACTGAGAATGGCTATGGTGAACCGCGGATTCATGGATGCGACGGTAAGTGTTGACACTATTGCCGACACGACTCATAGAAAAATGCACGTAGCATATAATATAGCGTCGGGTAGCCCGAGAGTAATTTCATCAATCACATACGAAATACCCGACAGCGCTATCGCTCCGCTTGTTCTTGCCGATTCCGCTATTTTCACTCTTAAACCCGGTGACATATTTGACCGCAACCGACTTGACAATGAACGCACACTAATCGCCGACCGACTCCGAAACAACGGATACTATTCGTTTTCAAAAGAATATATCACTTTCTTTGCGGATACTGCAACCAATTCAATGGATGTGGAACTCACCATGAGCATACGCCCTCCCCGCCCAACGGAATCCTTCTTTACCGACACCACACTCATCCATCCGGTCTATAAAGTGCGCAAAGTGGTTTTTGTTACAGATGCAGGAAATAACGGCACTTTGCAGGACACGGTTACATATCGCGACATAGAGGTCGTTTATGGTGCCGACAGATACATTAAACCCGGAGTGCTTGAAGAGAAATGCTTTATACATCCCGGAAAACTTTATAAGGCAAATGAAGTAGATAGAACGTACGAAGCACTATCCCAACTCGGCATTCTAAGAACAATCAATATAGAAATGCTGCCGGTAAAAGATGTTGACGGCAATGAATTGCTTGACGCATATATCCTGCTCACAAGAAATAAAAAACAGGGAATATCTCTCGAACTGGAAGGCACGAACTCCGAGGGTGATTTAGGATTCGGAGTAGGAGTAAGCTACACCCACCGCAATCTCGGCAAGCGTTCGGAACTGCTGAACGCTAAATTCCGAATCAACTATGAGAGTCTGTCAGGAAACCTGTCGGGACTAATAAACAATCGCTACACAGAATTCGCCGCTGAGACCGGTATCACTTTCCCGAAATTCCTCTTTCCGTTCCTCTCCCACAGTTATAAGCAACGAGTTAAAGCGGCAACCGAGCTCGCGCTGTCATTCAACTATCAGGAGCGACCTGAATACACCAGAATTATCGCCGGAGCCGCATGGAAATACAAATGGACGGCAAGGCAAAACCGTGAGCGACGCACCTTTGACCTTCTTGACATCAACTACGTGTATCTGCCCGAGAGCACTATCGATTTCATAAATCAAATCGCACCGACAAACCCGCTGCTGAGATATAGTTATGAAGATCACTTCATTATGCGCAGCGGCTATACTTTCTACCGCACGAATCGCCGCATAACCTCAGCGACCGAAAAGAGAGTCAAATCACAGCCATTAATCTATACCCTGAGAGTAAACGGTGAGATTGCTGGCAACCTCCTTTATGTCATTTCCTCGCTGACCGGACAGAAACGAAAAGACGGAGTGTATAAACTATTCGGCATCCAATATTCCCAGTACGCTAAAGCGGAGATAGATTACTCCCTCACAAAAATGCTTGCCTACCGTCACACTCTCGCTTTCCGTGCCGGCTTCGGCATCGGTGTGCCCTATGGCAACTCCCACATTCTACCCTTTGAGAAACGCTTCTATGCGGGCGGGGCTAACGGAGTGAGAGGATGGGCGGTAAGAACTCTGGGACCCGGCAGCTACGATGCAAAAAACAATGTGACCGATTTCATAAACCAGTGCGGTGACATCAGCTTTATTACCAGCCTTGAATACCGAATGAAACTGTTCTGGGTATTTGAAGGAGCTATTTTTGCAGATGCCGGAAATATCTGGACTATTCACAACTATGAGAATCAGCCCGGCGGTTTATTCCGCTTAGATACATTCTGGAAGCAGATAGCCGCAAGTTACGGAGCTGGGCTGCGACTTGACTTCACCTATTTTCTCCTCCGCTTCGACCTCGGTCTTAAAGCCCACAATCCGGCTATGAATCAGGAGCGTTGGCCGATAATACATCCAAGATGGAGAAGAGATGCTACATTTCACTTTTCCGTCGGCTATCCGTTCTAATACATTATTAATGTGTACGATTATGAAGAAACTTGTAATATTTGACCTTGACGGCACACTGCTGAATACTATTGCAGACCTTGCGCAGGCATCTAATTACGCCCTGACTAAATGCGGTTTTCCAACCCATGCGAATTCTTCCTATCCATATTTCGTTGGCAACGGAGTATCCAAACTCTTGGAAAGAATAGTGCCGGAAGATGAACGCACAGAGCCTACCCTACAGAAAATGAGACAGTATTTCTCGGAATATTACGACACTCACTGCACTGACCTCACAACACCATACCCTGGTATTCCCGAACTACTCGAAGCACTTACGG
>CAMWUZ010000150.1 GCA_947177595.1 uncultured Porphyromonadaceae bacterium
GATTATATATAAACCTAAAAAATACCAATCATGCAAGTAAAATTTGTTTTGTCCCTTATGTTAGCCGGAGCGCTCACAGCATCGGCTCAGGGTTATCAGGATGGTGTTGACAACTTCAATGCCGGTCGTATTGATGTTGCCAAAATTATTCTGAACAACACTATTAATGACGCTTCAACCGACAAAGCCGTGGCATACAATTATCTCGGCAATATCGAATTTATTGAAGGAAATGTTGCTCAGGCAAGAGCTGACTATGAAAAAGGTGTTAAGGCTAATGACCAGAATCCTTATAACTATGTCGGTCTTGGTAAAATTGCTCTTTTAAACGGTAACAAGGCTGAGGCTAACAACTACTTCAAGCAGGCTAAGGATATTAACAAGAAGAATCTGGCTGTACTTGTGGCTATTGCCCGTGCCAACTATGATGTTGACCCGGTTGCCAACGCCAAGGATATAGAGACCAACATAGCTAAGGCTTTGAAGGATTCTAAAAACACAGAAAGTTCCGCATTCCTTCTTCAGGGTGACATGAAAGCTAAGGAAGATCCCGGTGAAGCAGCCGCTCTTTATGAAATGGCTATCGAGGCTGATAAAGCCAAGAATGTTGTTAACCGTGAGGCTTATGTCAAGTATGCGAACACATACTTTAAAGTCGCTCCTTCATTTGCCATTGATAAACTTAAAGAACTTAACCAGCTTGAGCCTAACTCCGCTCTTGCGCAGCGCGAACTCGCTGAAAAGTATTATGACAACGAACAGTTTGGCAGCGCATGTATCCAGTATGGCAAATATATGGAGAATCCCAACCACTTCCAGAGTGACGAGCAGCGCTATGCCGGTCTTCTCTTCTCGGCTAAAGAGTATGACAAGTCTATGGCTATCGCACAGAAAGTGCTTGACAAGGATCCCAACAACTACTTCATGTTCCGCATCATCATGATGGACAAGAATGAGTTGAAAGACTATACTGCAGTAGAGGAGATGGGTAAGAAACTCTTCGAGCATCCTAACGCAGACCTTATTCCCAATGACTACATCCTTTATGGCAATGCACTCAGCAACCAGGGTAAAACAGCTGAAGCGGTAGCTGTTTACGAGAAAGCTGTTGAACTTAACCCCAACAAGCCCGAGCTTCTCGTTGACCTCAGCGATGCATACGGGAAGAACGGTCAGAATGAGGAAGCTGTAAATACAATGAAACGTTATCTTGACGGCGGCAATGGCAAAGTGAACGATTTCGTTCAGATGGCTCGTCGTTATGACGGTCTTGCCCGCAGCTTTGAGGTTGGTACTCCCGAGCGAATCGAAGCAGCTGCTGAAGGTGCTAAATACATCAATGTAGCGATTGAGAAAACACCCAACACTCCGATCGTTTATGCTATCAAATCTCAGATTCTTCTCGGTGGCACAGGCAACAAGCCCAATGAGGAAATTGCCCAGACATACGAAAAGATGCTTGAACTCTTAAACGCAGATCCTGAGAACAAAGCGAAAAACCTCGCTCTTTACAAAGCCGCAGATTATATGCTCGGTATATACTACACTGATGTTGACAAAGATAAGGCAAAATCCTATCTCGATGATTATCTGACTCTTGATCCCGAAGACGACCGTATCAAGGTGCTTCGTGAAAGTCTTGACAAGTAATAATATCAACGCTAAATAAAAAAACCGCGTGAAATCCACGCGGTTTTTTTATTATCGTATATTTAGCATTTTATGCGTCTGCAGTGATAATCTCCATTTCGGATGGTTCTTAATATACCTTATTGCTGCCTCGGTTATCTTTATGTTATCTTCCGGAATGCCTGTATCAAGTGGTTGAAGAGTAAACACTTCGGCTGGAATTTCGGGAGAAAGCATCGGTTTCTCGCCGTCAAACAGAACTTTCAGTTCATTTATCTTTCTCAAAACAACTTCAGGCGACTTTGGTGAGCAGGTTACCCAATCGATATTTTCAGGCAGAGGTACTGTCCCGTTTGTCTCAATCTGAACAAACAGGTCGTTTTCATGTAATAAGTCAATAAAATTTTCTGACAGTTGAAGCGCCGGTTCCCCTCCCGTTATCACTATATGTTTTGCCGGATACTTTTTAATTTCACGGATTATATCCTCTTCTGCCATTTCGGTAAAAGGGGAGTGGTTAGTATCGCAAAAGGGACATTTCAGATTGCATCCACTCAATCTCACAAATACAGCAGGGATTCCGGTGAAAAAACCTTCTCCCTGGAGTGAGTAGAAAATCTCATTGACTCTCAGCATTCCTCATCTTTTATATATGTGGCTATATTCGCCTTACTTTCCTCTACATCCACGCGAAAACAACCGGGTATTCTGTCGCAAATCCATTTGGCAAGGTTTTCCGCAGTAGGATTGAAGGGGAGGAGTTCATTGAAGTTGCCGTGATCGAGATAGTCATGCACTGCCTCCTTGATATGCTTGAAGTCAATGACCATGCCTTCACTGTTAAGCTCTTTCGCACGGCAATGCACGGTCACAATCCAATTATGACCGTGCAATCGGGTGCAAGCGCTTTCATAAGGAAGAAACAGCCGGTGACATCCGGCTATCTCCATCTGTTTTTTTACTATATACATTCAGTTGCTATTTCATTAGTTCTGAGAAATCATCATAGAAAGTTTTGTCCTCTCCGACACAAATCTTTGCTATCCTACCGTCTGGATTAATAAGAATTTTAGTGGGATAACCGCTCACCCCGTAAATTATGGATGCCGGTTTTCCGTTCTTAGGCTTATTAAATAATTGAACCCAATCCATATCGTTAGCCTTAACGCACTTTATCCAGTCCTCTTTCAGGTCATTACAATCTATGCCTATAAATTCACATTTATCAGAGTATTTTGCATAATTCTCTTTCATCTGAGGGACACCGATCATACACCATTTGCACCATGAACCCCAAAAGTCAAGCAACACCCACTTATCTCTGAATGAACTTAGAGAGACCAAATTGTCATTCATGTCGGGAAGAATGAATTCCGGGGCATCAGCTCCTACTTTAATCCGTTCTTTAGCAGCCATTCTTTCGCGATAATTTTCTATCGTAGTTCTGTTTTGCTCATAAACCGGTGCAAAAAAAGCATCTTTGTGAGGTTCAGGAATGCTGTCAAAGTATTTATTCATGGTATCTATTGTTGCCTTATCCAAGCAATATATACCGAAATCATCATTCAAATGGTATGGGAGGGCATTGTCGTAGCGTTTGCGCCACAAAGTATATATGCTGTCAAATGCTACTTTGTCATCTTCGGGTAAACTTCTTATGATCGCTTGTAGAGAGTCACCCAGAGCTTCGATTGCGAGAATATTAGCGGCAAGTTCTGACCCTGATACCCTCATATTACTTTTGTCAGATCCTTTAACGGTAAAAATGATATTCTTACCGGGAGGGGAGACTATCGGTCCACTGTTGCCGTTGAACAACCCCGGTCCCCAAAATTCAAGTATCGCACCATCATCCGGCACCTGAATAGTAGCTTTACCTTTTTTTAGAGTAACAAACTGTTTGTCTGTTGGAAAAACTCTGTCAGCCATATCCTGAACATCATAACAATAATAGTAAACTGTATCATTATTTACAGCCGACTTGATTGTTATATTGTTTTTTGCAGAAACAGACAGAGTACCAGCAGAAACAATCAATACTAAAATGAATTTGTTCATTCGCACTATATTACACTTTGAGTTTCTTGCGGATTTCTTTAGGTATAGCGTCTTTATGAACCATAATATATATGGTTTTTGCCTTTACATAGCTCTCGCTCATATTAAGGTAGCCGCCATTGTTATTGCGCTCGGTTCCCCATGAATTTTTGGTTTTGTAGTATTTTGTACCGTTCTGATCTTTTACACTGCCGGTAATGTGCATCAGATGATCATCGGTTGTTACAAATGTTTCGTAACCATTTTGACGCACTTGAGGAGTAACTTTCACTTCCGGATATATTTTTTCAAATTTAAGCACTTCTTCCAGGCGTTGCGCTTCATTCTTTTTCGCAAATTCAATGGAATCTTCCTTAGAGTAGCCTGACAGGTCAGTAACCTCGGGATTTATGGCAACAGCATTGACATGGGAAAAGCCTTTTTCACTGACATCACCGTCCCAACATACAGTATAACCATTATCCAGCGCGTAATCCAATGTCTCTATTAGCTCATCCAAAGGCACATTATACTGTTTGGCGTGCTCCCAGTTGTCGGGAACTTCAAGTTCAAAAGCCTTGTAATAAGGTTTATGGGTAAAACTTGTCAACTCGATATAGTCATCCATATCAAGATCCAGCGACTCGGCAAAAGATTTTGGTGTATATTCCTTGCCCTTATAAGTGAATTTATCAGGCGTCTCTCCAAGATAGCTGTCAAGAACAGCGGTTACAACTCTGTCATACTGAGGAGAACGCTTTTTATTTTTCACGCCTGCATCTGCAACCGCATGGAGAACAGACATCATTTCTCCGTGATTATGACGTCCGCCTTCATAGTTGATTCCGGTGTAAACTTCTTCCGGCACAATGCCAGCCTGCTTATAAGCGTTCATGAATGTATGGCTTAGGCTGCCTTGTCCGATATTCCCCTTGCCTCTGCGTCTGAAATTGTCATCCAGTTGACTCAGAAGTTTCTGGCGAACAATATACATCTCAGAGAGATCATATTCGCCTTTGCCTTTGCGCAACAACTCTGCTTCCATGAATGAGGTCGTAGCAAAGCACCAACAGGTACCGCTTGACGCCTGATTCTTTACAGATGTTACAGGCACATCTGTAATTGTTGTAAACTCATATCCTTGTGCAGAAGCAGAAAGAGATGCAAGAAAGATAGCTGCAGAACCAAATATATATTTTTTCATAACACAGTTTATTAATTAAAATCCACGACCATATTTGCTCCAGTATTTTTTACCGAGCTCGTTCCAACGGTTCATTGCTGCTCCGGCAAAATCGGCAGTATAATCCGTCAGATATTCATTTGCGGCATCAATGCCCTCTTTGTCTG
>CAMWUZ010000151.1 GCA_947177595.1 uncultured Porphyromonadaceae bacterium
GTCTGATATTTCCTTATATATTTTTTCAATAAGAGGAAGTTCCGTCACACCTTTATTAATATAGTGCTGTCTGCCTTTCTCAATATCTTTTCTTGTCTCACCCCATTTGATTGTTGCGAGTTTATTCGCTTTTCTGAAAGCCCAGAGTGCTGAGTTATCGTCATATCTGAGCTGTCCGTCAATTTTAAATGATTCAGGGAGATCTTTTGTGCCGGAGAATACCGGGATTCTCGGACTTTGTCCTGGATTGTCAAAAGCCACCCACGCAATGCCACCGACACCGTCGGGCAACCAGTTTCTAAGTTGAATAACGGTTGAATATGCGCACTGGGGTACAGATACATTGCGTACATTTACTACCGAACTGTCACTGAGAGCATTGAAAAGATTGATATAGTCGCGGTTCATCCAAGGATTGGCAACCGGGCTGACTATAGTATCAATTTCACCTGTCTTATTGTTTTTTCGGCTAATTTTCAGGTCCTTAGTCATATCCCAGTCTGTGCCTTCATATGTCTCTGCAAGAATATTCATTACATCTGCCGCAGAAAGTTTATTGTCAGGCTTAACGCTTATCGGCAACTCCTCGCTATCGAATTTTAGACCGAGTGAAGGTGCTATTTTATTAAGAATGAAATACTCGCGGATACTGAATGCCTTTGGCTCGCCAAAATAATTGCCGCCTGAATATGCTTTCCAGAATTTAAACGGTTCTTTGCCGTCCCACAACTTCAGTTTCTTAGCTACTGAAAACACATTCTCGGATGCAAGATAATTAGCTGTATCAGCAATATTTATAGTTGAGATTCGGGGTATATTGGCTGAGACTCCAACTTCATCATCCGGAATTCTCACAGCAGCCCATACACCCCCGATTTTTTCGGGCCCTTCGCCAAAAATCTCGAATTGCCACACTTCATTCGGGTCGGCAATAGTGAGGCACTCGCCGCTGTCACCATAACCATATTCTTTTACGAGCTTGCCAATGAGTTTTATTGCTTCACGTGCTGTAGTGCATCTTTGAAGAACTATTCTTTCCAGCTCCTCGATCATAAACATACCTTTGGGATTTCTCAGTTCCTGGCGACCTGTAATGGTTGTTTCGCCGATACCGAGCTGCTTTTCATTCAAGCATGGATAGGCTGTGTTCAGAAAGGTGAATGTATTACCCGGAGCAGGAATAGTTCCAACATCTTTCATTCCTCTTGCTCCTGTAGAATGGTCGGTATGCATTCTGCCTTTAACAACGATTGCGGTAGTATCTTTGTCAAATTTTGTTCCGGGTATTATATCCATCCAGGCGCGATAGTTCCCGTCACAGGTGTGTGAAGTCATCACAGAACCATCTGTTGACGCCTTCTTTCCCACCATTATACTGGTACAGCTTTCATGGTCTGCAAAATCCGGATCATTAATCTGGGCAGCTGCTGAAAATGCGACTATGGCAGTAGGCAGCAATAAACATCTGATTATCTTCATTATGTGTAAAATTGGTTTGCTTTAATGTTGGGATATTCCACGTTCCACAAATATAGCGCGTGTGCCGGCATTGAGGTGCCTGCGTTGCATCGGTTTCTACTTTCGATAATCTCCCGGAATCCATCTATGGTCAGTTTGCCTCTGCCAACTTCAACCAGTGTGCCCACAACAGCTCTTACCATATTTCTCAAAAAACGGTCAGCACTTATCTCAAAATACCACCGGTGCTCGTCCAAGCGGTGCCATGCCGCAGCGGTTACATCGCAAACCGTGGTTTTAACATCGCTGTGAAGTTTGGCAAAAGAGGCGAAATCAGAAGCAGAAAGGAGGAGCGATGACGCTTCATTCATCTTTTCAAAATCGAGTGTAGGGGAGCATTGCCATGACAGAGTGTTGAAAAAAGGAGTTTTTTGTGTGGTTGCAAAATATCTGTAAGTACGTTTCACCGCGTCAAATCTCGCATGAGCGTCCGGTGCTACCGGTATCACACCATAGGCGGCAATATTTTTCCCTAAAATAGAATTAAGACTCCGCAAAAATGCTACAGTATCCCTGATTTCAGTAGGAGAATCAAAATGTGCCGGCATCATTCGGGCATTGACTCCGGCATCAGTTCTTCCCGCACCTGTCACCTGAATATCAGAACGCAACAGAGTTGAAAGTGCTTCTTCAACACACTGCTGAACGGAACAATCACCGGGCTGACGCTGCCAACCGTGAAATGGAGCACCTAAAAATGCAAGATTTAAGAAATAGCGCTGCAAAATCAATCTTTCTCAAGATATGTGTAACCATACAGTCCTGAGCGGTAGTTGCTAAGGAATTCTCTACCTTCCTCAGGTGTGATTTTGCCGGCTTTCATAGAAGATGTAACCCAGGTTTCAACATTTCTCACAAGTTTCTTCGGGTTATATTCTACGTAATCAAGCACTTCGGCAACTGTCTCACCGTCAATTACCCTGTCAATTTCATATCGGTCCTCATACACACTGATGTGAACAGCATTTGTGTCGCCGAATAGGTTGTGCATATCTCCGAGAATTTCCTGATATGCGCCAACAAGAAATACACCTAAATAATAAGGTTCACCTTTCTTAACCATATGCACCGGCAATGAAGGGGAGATGCCGTGATTGGTTATGAAGTTTGCTATCTTGCCATCACTGTCGCAAGTTATATCCTGAATAGTGGCAGTACGGGCAGGACGCTCATCAAGCCTGCCGATAGGCATGATTGGAAATACCTGATCTATAGCCCAGCTGTCGGGTAGCGACTGGAAGAGTGAGAAATTGCAGAAATATTTGTCAGGGAGCATACGCGCAATCTTTTTAAGCTCCTCCGGCGCGTGCTTCATATTGCCGGCTATTTCTCCAACCTCGCGGGCTATACTCCAGAAAAGTTTCTCAATCTGTGCGCGGGTCTTGAGGTCAAGCATTCCGAGGCTGAAACGGTCAAGAGCTTCTTCTCTGATCTGCAATGCATCGTGCCAGCTCTCAAACAGTCTCGGCTGATCGAGTTTATCCCATATGTCATAGAGCTCACGGGCAAGTTCATCAGCATCATCTGAAATTTCCTCGGAATCTTTCCACAGGGGCAACTGTGTTGTCTCCAGCACCTCGAATATAAGAACCGAATGATGGGCGGCGAGAGATCTTCCGCTCTCGGTAATGATATTTGGCTGCTTCAGCTCATTTTTGCGGCAAACATCAACAAGCGATGAAACAGCATCATTAACATATTCCTGAATGGAGTAGTTCATGGAACTTTCTGATGCCGAGCTCCTTGTTCCGTCATAGTCCACACCAAGACCTCCCCCGATATCAATAAAATCAATATTGTAACCCATTTTAGAAAGTTGGGCGTAAAATTGAGTCGCCTCACGGAGAGCGTTTTTAATTCGGCGGATTTTTGTCACTTGGCTACCTATATGGAAGTGTACAAGTCGCAGACTCTCTCGCATCTTGTTTTTATCCAAAAAGTCAAGAGCTTCGAGAAGTTCGCTTGAGTTAAGGCCAAATTTAGACTGATCTCCGCCACTCTCTTCCCATTTGCCGGATCCGGTACTTGACAACTTGATTCTTATACCGATATTAGGGATGATTTTCAATCTTTTGGCAACGGATGCTATCAGTTCCAGTTCGTTCAGTTTCTCAACAACAAGAAATATGTGTCTGCCCATTTTCTGAGCGAGAAGCGCGAGCTCTACAAATTTCTCATCTTTATATCCGTTACAGATAATCAACGCATTATCCGCAATATTTGTGGCGAGAACTGCATGAAGCTCAGGTTTGGAACCTGCTTCGAGCCCGATGTTGAATTTCATCCCGTGGCTCACAATTTCCTCTACCACAGGACGCATCTGGTTCACTTTGATTGGATATACAATGAAATTCTTGGCATCGTAGCCATATTCTTCCGCTGCCTTTCTGAAGCAGTTGGATATCTTTTCAATTCGGTTGTCAAGAATATCAGGAAAGCGGAGAAGAACAGGAGCCGTGACATCACGCACCTGCAATTCATCCATAACTTCTTTCAGGTCAACAGAGGCAAGCCCATCCTTTGGAGTTACAGCTACATGACCTTTCTCATTGATGGAGAAATATTTTAGACCCCATCCATTTATGTTATACAGCTCTGCGCTGTCATCAATACGCCATCTTCTCATTTCTGCGGCAATTATTGTATAGTTAAGTGTATAAAAATCCGGATACAAATTTAAGAATAATTCCCGGGTATTGACACATTATTATATATTAGAACTTTAAAAATAGTAAAACGTCACATCAAATTATATTCTTACACAATATTTATATATAACTTTGCAGATGATAGATGATATCACGTTTCAGTAGATTAAAAACTCACTTAATATCAAAATTAAATTCTTATGAGACAAAATGTGAATTTCATTCTTGCTGCCGGAGTGGCAGTTGCCCTTACAGGCTGCAGCAAGAAGATGAATCAGTTTGCCGCTGATTACTTCACCACCAATCCCAATCCGCTGGAAGTAGTAGGGATCTCTGTTCCGGCTACCGTAACAGGAAATGTTCCCCCGAAATTCTTTGTTAAGGATGCTGTGGTAACAGTTACTCCCGTGCTTGTTTACGACACTTATCAAACCGCTTCCGCACCTGTATCATATCAGGGAGAGAATGTTCGCGGTAACAATCCAGTTATCAGCAACAAGATGGGCGGTGTCGTTACTATTCCCGCTGATTTCCCATACACTCCCGAGATGATCAAGAGCGAGCTATACCTTGATTTCTCAGTGATGCAGGGAAAGAAAAAATATGCTCTTCCGAGAGTAAAAGTAGCAGACGGTGTGATCGCAACAGCGGCTCTCTCTACCGCCGAGTCTGTTGTACCTGCAATAGCTCCCGATAAATTCCAGCGCATCATCAACGAAAAATATTCCGCAGATATCCGCTTCCTCATCAATCAGGCAAATATCCGTCCTGTTGAACTGAGAACTGCGCAGATGGAAACTTTCAATAAAGATCTTGCGAGTGTCAATGCAGACACAGCAAAGGTTATCAA
>CAMWUZ010000152.1 GCA_947177595.1 uncultured Porphyromonadaceae bacterium
AGCGAGTCAACAGCTTCCTGAAGCATACGTTTCTCGTTTCGGAGAATCACTTCGGGTGCCTTGATTTCGATGAGTCTCTTGAGTCGGTTGTTACGGATGATAACACGACGGTAGAGGTCATTGAGGTCGGATGTAGCGAAACGACCGCCATCGAGTGGCACGAGGGGACGGAGCTCCGGCGGAATGACGGGGACAGCCTGAAGAATCATCCATTCGGGCTTGTTTTTACCTCTGGATGCGCGGAAACTCTCAACAACCTGGAGGCGCTTGAGGGCTTCGGTTTTTCTCTGCTGCGAACCGTCGGTATCAGCCTGATGACGGAGCTTGTATGAAAGATCATCGAGGTCAAGGCGCTGGAGGAGATCGTAAACAGCCTCAGCACCCATCTTGGCGATGAACTTGTTGGGATCGGAGTCGTCAAGCATCTGGTTCTCACGCGGGAGTTTGTCAAGAATATCGAAGTATTCTTCCTCTGAGAGGAGGTCAAGCTCCTTGATACCTTCGGGATGATCCTTAACAGTGATTTCGGCTGCTGCTCCGGGCTGGATAACTACATATTTCTCATAGTAGATAACGGCGTCGAGCTTCTTTGAAGGAAGTCCGAGGAGGTAGCCGATTTTATTGGGAAGGGAGCGGAAGTACCAGATGTGGGCAACAGGGACAACGAGCTTGATGTGACCCATGCGCTCACGGCGTACTTTCTTCTCAGTAACCTCCACACCACAACGGTCGCACACGATGCCTTTGTAGCGAATGCGCTTGTACTTACCGCAATGGCATTCGTAGTCTTTTACGGGACCGAAAATGCGCTCGCAGAAAAGTCCGTCGCGCTCAGGCTTGTAGGTGCGGTAGTTGATGGTCTCGGGCTTGAGAACTTCTCCGCTGGATTTCTCAAGAATCTCTTCGGGCGATGCGAGCCCGATAGAGATTTTAGAGAATCCTGTTTTTATTTTGTTGTCTTTTCTAAAAGCCATATTCTTATTTGGATGAGAGTAGAATTAAATGTTGAATTTACTGCTCAAGGTTGATGCTGAGACCAAGACCGCGAAGCTCATGGAGGAGCACGTTTAGTGACTCGGGGATACCAGCCTGTGGCATGGGATCGCCTTTAACAATAGCTTCGTAGGCTTTGCTTCTGCCGGTAACATCGTCACTCTTCACAGTGAGAATCTCCTGAAGGATATGTGCAGCGCCGAATGCTTCGAGCGCCCAAACCTCCATCTCACCGAAACGCTGTCCACCGAACTGTGCTTTACCGCCGAGTGGCTGCTGGGTGATTAGTGAGTACGGACCGATACTTCTCGCGTGCATCTTGTCCTCGACCATGTGACCGAGTTTAAGCATATAAATCACTCCGACTGTAGCGGGCTGGTCAAAACGTTCACCGGTACCACCGTCATAAAGGTAGGTCTTACCGTATCTGGGAAGTCCGGCTTTGTCTGTCCAGGCGTTGAGGTCGTCAAGAGTAGCACCGTCGAAAATCGGGGTAGCGAATTTCTCTCCAAGTTCTTTGCCTGCCCAGCCGAGAACTGTTTCAAAAATCTGACCGAGGTTCATACGAGAGGGCACACCGAGGGGGTTAAGCACGATATCCACGGGGGTGCCATCCTCGAGGAACGGCATATCTTCCTGACGGACGATACGTGAAACGATACCTTTGTTACCGTGACGACCCGCCATTTTGTCTCCTACGCTGATCTTACGCTTTTTAGCCACATATACCTTGGCTATCTGCATGATACCTGAGGGAAGTTCGTCACCGATAGAGATGTCGAATTTCTTACGGCGAAGTTCAGCGTCAATTTCCTTGGATTTGCGAAGATAGTTGACGATAGTAGCGCGAATGAGGTCGTTTGTATGCTCGTCTGCAGTCCAGTTGCTGAGGTTGATTGTATCAAAGTCTATGTCGCGCAACTTCGCAGCAGTGAATGGGTCACCTTTGGGAACTATATCTGAGCCGATAAAGTCTTTAACGCCCTGGGAGGTCTTGCCATCAGTGAGTTTGAGGAGCTTTTCGATGAGAACATCCTTGAGCTCGCTGAGTTTTTCCTCATATTCTTCGTCGAGTTTGGGAAGAAGAGCGTTGGCACTCTTGGTGCGTTTTTTCTTGGCGGCTTTCGAGAATAGGTTTCTGCCGATGATGACGCCTTTGAGCGAGGGAGTAGCCTTGAGTGAAGCGTCCTTAACATCGCCGGCTTTGTCACCGAAGATGGCTCGGAGAAGTTTTTCTTCGGGGGTAGGATCGCTTTCACCCTTAGGTGTAATCTTACCGATCATGATATCGCCGGGCACAACATGAGCACCGACTCTGATGATACCCTGCTCGTCAAGGTCCTTGGTAGCCTCTTCGCTGACATTGGGAATGTCGGCGGTGAGTTCTTCCATACCGCGTTTGGTTTCGCGAACCTCAAGAGAGTATTCATCAACATGAACGGAGGTGAGGATATCTTCACGCACAACTCTTTCGTTGAGCACGATAGCATCCTCATAGTTATATCCTTTCCAGGGCATGAACGCTACCTTTAGGTTTCTGCCGAGAGCGAGCTCGCCGTTTTCTGTAGAGTAGCCTTCGGTAAGAATCATGCCTTTGTGCACTCGCTGTCCCTTGGAACATATAGGACGAAGGTCAATTGTGGTGCTCTGGTTTGTTTTGCGGAACTTGGGAATATGGTATTCCTTGATAGCATCCTCGAATGCCACAAATTCCTCTTCTTCAGTACGGTCGTATCTGATGCGGATAACAGTAGCATCTACAAATTCGATGGTGCCGTCGCCTTCAGCAGTTATCTGGGTGCGGGAGTCGCGAATGAGCTGACCTTCGAGACCGGTGCCCACAATGGGGCTTTCGCTACGGAGAAGGGGTACAGCCTGACGCATCATGTTAGATCCCATGAGGGCACGGTTTGCGTCATCGTGCTCAAGGAAGGGGATGAGTGATGCGGCGATAGATGCAATCTGTGTGGGCGATACGTCCATAAGTTCTACTTCGGACGGTGGAACCACGGGGAAGTCAGCGTCCAGACGAGCTTTAACACGATCTCTTACGAATGTGCCGTCATCATTCAGCGGAGCATTACCCTGCGCGATGACTTTACCTGCCTCGACTTCTGCCGTGAGGTAAACAATGTCGTCATTGTTGAGGTCAACAACAGAGTTTTCAACTTTGCGGTAGGGTGTTTCAATGAATCCGAGGTCATTGATCTTCGCATACACGCAGAGTGAAGATATAAGACCGATGTTGGGACCTTCAGGGGTCTCGATCGGACAGAGGCGACCGTAGTGGGTGTAATGTACGTCACGCACCTCGAAGCCGGCTCTTTCTCTGGAAAGACCGCCGGGGCCGAGAGCTGACATACGACGCTTGTGAGTCATTTCGGCAAGCGGGTTTGTCTGGTCCATGAACTGAGACAGCGCGTTTGTGCCGAAGAATGTATTGATAACGGAAGAAATTGTCTTCGCGTTTATAAGGTCAATTGGAGTGAATACCTCGTTATCGCGAACGTTCATGCGCTCACGGATAGTTCTGCTCATTCTTGCAAGACCTACACCAAACTGGTTGTAGAGTTGCTCACCTACCGTGCGCACACGGCGGTTGCTGAGGTGGTCGATATCGTCCACATCAGTTTTTGAGTTAATGAGCTCAATAAGATATTTGATGATGGCGATAATGTCCTCTTTAGTAAGAACCTTAACGTCCATCGAAGTTGAGAGGTCGAGTTTCTTATTGATTCTGTAACGACCAACTTCTCCGAGATCATATCTCTTTTCCGAGAAGAACAGGTTTGTGATAACCTCTCTTGCACTTGCATCATCCGGTGGATCTGCATTGCGAAGCTGACGATAAATATATTCAATCGCCTGCTTTTCGGTATTTGTAGAATCCTTCTGGAGGGTATTGAAGATGATTGAGTAGTCGTTGGGGTTAACATCTTCTTTGTGCAGGAGGATAGTCTGCGCTCCTGAATCAAGAATCTGCTGAATATGCTCTTCAGTGAGCTCAACCTCACGATCAATGAGGATTCTGCTTCTTTCTGCAGAAACAACCTCACCGGTATCTTCATCGACAAAGTCCTCCATCCATGTTTCAAGGAGTCGAGCCGCAAGCTTTCTGCCAACGGCTTTTTTGAGGTTTGTCTTGTTTACTTTGAGTTCCTCAGCGAGTCCGAAAGTCTCGATGATGTCTTTATCGCTTTCAAGTCCGATAGCTCTGAGGAGTGTTGTAACAGGAAGTTTTTTCTTACGGTCGATATATGCATACATGACATTGTTAATGTCTGTAGCGAACTCAATCCACGAACCTCTGAACGGAATGATTCTTGCTGAGTAGAGCTTGGTGCCGTTGGCATGAGTGCTCTGTCCGAAGAACACGCCGGGAGAACGGTGCAGCTGTGAGACAACAACACGTTCAGCTCCGTTGATGACAAAAGTGCCTTTTTCTGTCATATACGGAATAGGACCGAGGTAAACGTCCTGTATCACTGTATCGAAATCCTCATGATCGGGATCGGTGCAATACAGCTTGAGTTTAGCCTTGAGGGGCACACTATATGTAAGTCCTCTCTCAAGACACTCTTCAATAGTGTATCTCGGTGGGTCGATATAGTAGTCGAGGAACTCCAGCACGAAATTATTCCGTGTGTCTGCGATAGGGAAGTTCTCAGCGAACACCTTGTAAAGACCCTCGTTATTTCTATTTTCCGGCGGTGTATCGAGCTGCAAAAAATCCTGGAACGATTTCAGCTGCACCTCGAGGAAGTCGGGATAAGGTAGTGGATTCTTAACCGACGCGAAATTTACACGGGGTTTATCTAATGAAACTGACATCTAAAAAACGTTAAAGGAACTCAAATTAAATATTAACACAAAAAGGTTAAGTATCCGCCAAGCATGGCGATACTTAACCTATATACCTGAAAATCAGGCGTTATTATTTAAGTTCAACTTCAGCGCCGGCTTCTTCGAGTTCTTTCTTGAGACCTTCAGCGTCAGCTTTGGGGAGACCTTCTTT
>CAMWUZ010000153.1 GCA_947177595.1 uncultured Porphyromonadaceae bacterium
CCTCGGGGCTTCACCCATTTATTAACCTAATTTGGGGATATCCGCACTATCCATGCGTTATCTTTTCCAAAAATGTGTTATCTATTTTCAAAAATTATTTGATTTCAAAGGCACCTTCGCCCGATTCCACCGGCCAACCGGGATTCTGGTAAATAACCGAAGTGGAAACATCATCGCGATTAACCGCAGCATTAACAAATGCGGTGTAACCGATGGGTGAGAGGTAGTGAGCGCGGGTGAATTTCAAACCATCCCAAACAAGATTCTCAGCACGGCTGATCTGGAAGGGCCGCACGTAGTGGCTGTTTGCCTTAGGTGACATATTTCCATTGCTGCCGTTTTCATCCACAACAGGCGCGATATATACACCGTCGGAATTCTTGATAGCCAGAGGTGATTCGGGATCATTGTAAACAGTGCCCCAGTACTTGATACCCTCGATCTGATAAGGATTAGCGATGAGCTGATCCATAGCACACCAACGACGGAGGTCAAGCATACGGAGACCTTCGGCACAGAGTTCGTTGCGACGCTCACGGCGAACATTGTAAAGGAGCGGAGACACGAGTGAGCCCTGAGTATATGCGCCCCAGTCACCTTTAGCCTCTTCTGACATCACGGTTGCGGCAACGGTCTTTGTGTAGTCTTCGTCAACATAAGCACGACGGCGAAGTGCCTTCCAGTAGCTTTCGGCTGTTCCGTCAACGTTTCCGTTGAGTTCAACACAAGCCTCCATATAGTTGAGGAGCGCCTCGGAAGCACGGAATACGATAGAAGCGGTAACAGACTGAAGGTTGCCCTGAGCTTCCTTATAGTCGTAGCCCTGACCTTTCTTGACTGCGTAGCCGGTGGGGCAGCGAGTATTGTTGTCCGCGCTGAACATCCAGTTCATGTTGTAGAGAGCGGGAGATACACCGTCAAGACCGAGAGTAATAACGGAGTTGTCACCCTTTGTGAAGATCATGAGACGTGAGTCACGATCCTGAATAGTTGCAGTGACACCCTGATCTTCCCATGCGGGATCATAACCTGAACCTGCCGCATAGATGGGGAGACCGTTGCGCATGAGGAATGAGTTGACCATGCCGCGTGTCCAGCCTGTACCACCTGCGTTTTTCTGGAACTGAGCCTGAATCTGAGTGGCAACATTCTGCGAAATGCTGAAACCTCTGTAAAGAAGTACTTCGCTGTATTTGCTGGGATCTACTGCAGAGAACATGCAGTAGTAGGGGTTAGCTTCGGTAAAGCCTGATGTCATGCCTTCGGGAGCATCGGTATTCTGCACAAGGTTGTTGACAAACTTATCACCTACCACTTTTGCAGAGGTCATAGCCTCGGTGAGGAAGTAAGAGATCTCCGTGTCGATATTGAAGCCGTCAAGCATACTTGCATCTCCGGGCCAACCGGGTCCGCCGGGCACGAGAGCAGTGCCTTTGTGACTCTTCAGCCATGTACCCTCGAAAAGAGCCACGCGGCTGCGGAACAGACGTGCAGCATCCTTAGACAAACCATTCTTGCCATAGGAAGATGACTCGGGAAGATACTGGATAGCTTTTTCAAGGTCGGCAAGAATATGACGAGCCACCTTATTGCGGGGCTGACGCTTTGAAGCCTCGAGGAGTACTTCCATATCATCGGGGAGCACCTCGTCAGTGATAGGATAGTCACCCACAGCCGAGTAATACTGCCAGTATGAGTATGCGCGGAAGAAGTATCCCTCGCCGAGAGCCTGATTGATAAGAGTTTCGGAACCGCTTACAGTTCCGGCCGCGATAGCAGCCTCGGTATTGGCGATGAAATAGTTCATCGAGCGGATGTTGCCGAACTCCCAGTTGTCGGTACCATTTCCCACACGCCATTCGCCGGGCACAAACATTGAACCGATAGTGCGGAACACCTGGTTATCCGTGCCGTTATCAGATGAGAATGTGCCGAGCTGATAAAGATTGTTAGCATGGTTCGGGAAAACTGTATAGAAATTGAGCGTGTATGCCAGAAGATTAGACGGATTATTGAAGAAAGTCTCCGGAATCAGCTTGTCTTCAGGCTGCTGGTTGAGAAAGTCGTTGCAGGATGAGAATCCCAACGCAGCTACCACAGCAAATGCTGTACTGAATATTTTTTTCATAATGAAAGGTCAGATTTAGAAAGTTACATTAAGACCGACTGAGAACACACGCGAAATGGGATAAACCTTTGCGAATCCGTAGCCGTTGTTGTATGCCTCAATAAGTTCGGGATCGCCCATCTTGGTGAAGTTGGTGATATTGGCAAGGTTCTCACCCGATACGAATACACGTGCACGCTCGATATAGAGCTTGTGTGTCAGCTGTGTGGGGATAGTGTATCCGAGAGTCACATTCTTCAGACGGCAGTATGCTGCGTTCTGGATATATTTTGTCTGTGTTGTGGTGTTGGTGGGACCACCCCAGTTTACACGGGGAAGATAAGAATTCACGTTGGGACCGAGAGGATCAGTTGTATCGGCTGGACGGAAGTAGTCAAGGTGCGGCTCGTACACTACTGCCCACCATTTACCAATGCCACATGCACCAAACATCATTTCACCGCCTGCCCAATAGTCGCGCTTCATTGTGCCCTGGAAGAACACTTTCAGGTCGAAGCCTTTATACTGAGCCTCGAGATTGAGACCGAAATTGTAGCGGGGGGTAGTGTTACCGATAACACTGAGGTCGCCATGGTCATTAAGTCTATTCGCACCATTACTGATAACGCCGTCACCATTTATATCGGCATACATCATATCACCAGCCTGCCAGCCGGTGCCCAAGCGGTTCTGACCGGTACGCGGGTTGGCGGGAGCTTTGCCGTTTTTAGCGGTGTAAGCGGCATCGAGAGCGTCAAGATGAGCGTTCATCTCATCATTGGTCTTTGCAATACCAATTGAGGTATATCCCCAGATATCGCCGAGCTTTGCTCCATTATAATAGTTGCCGAGATTGTAGGTATCGTTGGTGGGATACTCATCAACCGTAGTTGTGTGGTCATAGAGGTTGAAAGTAACGCCGTAGCTGAAATCCTGGATACGGTCACGCCAGCTGATGGTAAGTTCCCAACCTCTGGATGTCATAGCAAGGTTGTTGGTGCTAGGCACAGTCGCGCCGAATACAGTAGGAAGCACATAGCCGGGACCTACCATATCCTGTGTGCGGCGGTTGTAGTAGTCAAAAGTACCTGTGAAGCGGTTGTTGAACATACCCCAGTCGAGACCTATATCCCAAGTGCGGTTCTTTTCCCAAGTGAGTGAAGAGGAAACGAGATCCGGCATAGATGCTACAGCATCCTTATTACCGCCCACAAGCCAGCCTGATGCATTGGCGGAATAGCCCATGGTCACATAAGTGGGATACCAGTTATCGGTGTTCTGGTTACCGAGTTTACCCCAAGAGTAGCGCGCTTTCAAAGTGTTGAGCCAGCTGTTGGTGTTTTCCATGAATGCCTCACGAGCCACATTCCAACCGAGTGAGAACGAGGGGCTTGTTGTCCAGCGGTTTCCGCTGCGGAAACGTGAAGAACCGTCATAACGGATATTGCCTTCAACGAGGTAACGTCCTTTGTAATCGTAGTTGATACGTCCGAACCAACCGGCGGTTGACCATGTGTCTTCGCCGCCGCCTACGGTTGTGGTGTTACCGTTTGTCATCGAGAGATAAGGCAGACGGTTGATGATACCGTTGCGCTGAGCGCTGAAATATTTCTGGTTGTACCATTCGCTCTGGAAACCTGCCATGATCTTGAATTCGTTGCCGTCGCCTACAGTGAAGCTATATGTACCGAACACATTGGGGTTGAAATAGTTTGCCCTCCGGTTGTATTCAGTGATACGTGAACCTGTACCGCCGGCACCATAGGGGTAGCCGTTGGGGTTGTTATTGTATGCAACACCATCGCAGTCCCATCCGTATGCCTGCTGTATAACCTGACTCTGGTTATAGTGGATAGTACGGTAGTTGAACTCTGCGTTAACTGTAAGCCCCTTGAGCGGAGTAAGGATAAATGAGAACTGATGATCAAGCTTATCCTCTGCAGTCTTATAGCGACCGCCATTTTCCATAGCGTCAATGAATGACTCAACTACGGGGAATCCGTTGGGGTCATGAGTCGGAACTATAGGCCAGTAACGTCCTATATTGTGGTAGAGCTCATTGTTTGCCGCGGTGTTCACGAATGAAGGCGCGTCATATTGACCGCGATACCAACGGGTGCTGTAGCCGAAACGAAGCCATTTTGCAATCTGCACGTTGATTTTGCCGTTGATAGTATAGCGCTGCTGGTTGTCCTTACCATAGCGGAGGTTACCTTCCTGAGAGAGAAGGTTGCCTGAGAAGTAGTAGTTATACTTGTCGGTACCGCCGTTAAGAGAGATATTGTGCTCCTGTGAGAAAGGAGTGGTGCCGAAGTGCTCGTCCAGCCAGTCGGTATTAGCGAGAGGAAGGATATCGGTCTCATCCCAAACCTCCCAGTGATTGTTGGTGGGGTTACGGAACATTGTAGCCTTTGAGGGGTCTGCAACAACTTCTTTCAGTTTGTCAAGATAGCCCTGTGAGAACCAGTTCTGACCGTTGTTGTTTGCAGCCTGATTCATCACGTTAGCCCATGTCCATGAGTCAGCCATCTTAGGCATGCCCACAGCGTGGCTCCAACGGAAAGAGTCACTGTAGTTAACAGAAACTTTACCTTCCTTACCTGTGCGGGTAGTGATAAGAATCACACCACCGGCAGCACGGCTACCATAGATTGATGCAGCGGCAGCGTCCTTGAGGATAGAGATGTTTTCAACGTCGGCAGGGTTGAGCTGATTGATGTCACCTTCCATGCCGTCGATAAGAACGAGGGGGTTAACTGAAGAACCGGAACCGATAGTACCTGTACCGCGGATGTTCATTGAACGGGCGGCACCGAGCTGACCACCGCGAGCGGCGCCAAGCACGTCAAGACCGGCAGCCATACCCTGAAGAGCATCAGCCACTGTGTTTACGG
>CAMWUZ010000154.1 GCA_947177595.1 uncultured Porphyromonadaceae bacterium
GCCTCCAACCGTGCGAATTCCCCAAACGCAGTGTCCTCGCCAAAGCCGGAGAACGATGCCGAAGCGCATACTTCATTGAGTCGGGTATAACCCGCTCATACTGGCTGGTGGATGGCGAGGAGATAACAACCTCGTTTTCCGAGGAGGGTGGAATCGTTTTCAGTATGGATGAGATGTACTATAACCGTGTCAGCGAGGAGTTTGTGGAGACCCTTGAGCCGGTCATGGCTTACCGGATAGCCGTTGAGGACGTTCAGCGGTTATGGTCAACGGAAATGGACTGGGCTAACTGGGGGCGGGTGATTCATCAGAATGAATATCGTCGTCTGCATCGCTCCCATAAGGAGCGGCTGACTCTACCGGCAAAAGAACGGTATGAGGAGTTCTGCAAACAGTTCCCACAGGTTATACAGCGTGCCAATCTCGCCTATATTGCTTCATATCTCGGAATAACACCGGCTACATTAAGCCGCCTAAGAGCTTCGGTCAAGGATAAAAATTGACTTAGAACAATTTTTCATACCCTTTTCTTGCATATTTTTGCACCGAAAACAAATTATCGACTTATGCAGAACAATTCCGTCACATCTTCAAAACCGCGCTATGAGCTCCTTGACGGGCTCAGAGGTGTTGCCGCACTTATGGTTATCCTATACCACTTCGGTGAAGGTTTCGCTACAAGCCCTGTTGACCAGCAGATTAACCACGGCTATCTCGCTGTTGACTTTTTCTTCGCACTATCAGGATTTGTACTCGGATATGCCTATGATGACCGGTGGAAAAATGGTATGACCTCTGCAAATTTCATGCTGCGTCGCGTTATACGTCTGCAGCCTATGGTACTGATAGCTGTGATATTAGGTGTGATTGCATTCGTTATTCAGGGTTGTGAAAAATGGGATGGGACAGGAGTGAGTACAACAGCCATAATACTTTCGCTCCTACTCGGTTTCTTCATGATTCCCTCGCTCCCGGGCTCACTGCCTGAAATTAGAGGAAACGGTGAGATGTTTCCACTTAACGGACCTAATTGGTCGCTATTCTTTGAATACATAGGCTCAATATTATATGCAGTATTCCTACATCGTCTGTCAAAGAAAGCCCTGAAAGGAGTGGTGCTTTTCAACGGAGCCTGCCTCGCCGCGCTCGCACTTTTCAATGCATCCGGAACGTTCCACATCGGAATGGGCTGGAGTTTCGGCACAGACGGCACTTGGGGCATACTCGGCTTTGTAGGCGGATTTTTCCGGATGGCATTCTCATTCTCTATCGGTCTATACCTAGGCCGCAATTTCACCCCTCTCAAAATTCGTGGAGCCTTCTGGATCTGCACTCTTATAATAATAGCGTTTCTCAGTGTTCCTTACGTTACCACCAACGGTGAAATCTCAATCCTCAACGCCTACTACGACCTGTTATGCACACTACTGATTTTTCCCTTTGTGGTATATCTCGGAGCATCCGGATTCACTTCCGACGCCACATCCGGCAGAATCTGCGAATTTCTCGGTAATATCTCATACCCGGTTTACATTATCCACTACCCGGCTATGTACCTCTTCTACTCATACGTCTGGAAACACGGCTACTCATTCACCCAAGTCTGGTACCTCTGCCCGATTATCTTTGTAGCCGTCATTTTATTGGCATGGTTCTTCATGCGCTTCTACGACACCCCTGTCCGCCATTATCTCACCACCAAATTGTTAACCCGCCGCCCGAAATAACAGAGCCTGGCAGGGACATGATTAATCATGTCAGCCTCTGACACCTCCGCAGGAGCGAGTCTGTGAGTAACCCCGACCAAGCGTTTAGCGCAGGTTGGGGCACAAAACCGCCCTCCCTCATAAAGCCTCGTAGAGGCGATACCGTGAGCAAAACCCTGATTTTTAACACCTAATTTTTTTGATATTCTAATTATTTCCCATATCTTTGCATTATATAATAATCATCCAGTCTTGAGTCCTTAATGACTCTAAAGACATTAAAGACCTTACCCCCACCCAATCCGCAGGAACAACTTGAACAGGTATTATTAATAGGCATTATCAAATGAGACGCATTTTTTTTAAGCTAACTATTTTACTATTATATTTTGCTGCAGGGATTAAAGCAAGTGCGGAAATAGGTGATGGGTTCAATTATGATGATTTTGTATATAGAGTTACTGCTGATGGGGAGTGTGAATTAGTACGCCCAAGATTTGAGAATGGAACAGTAACAATACCGGCAAAAGTTGTTTATAACGAAGATACTCTTACCGTTACGAGCTTACCGGAGTTTGCGTTTTACCGACCGCCATCCGGTTATTATTATGGAGAACTAATTTTACCACCTACGATTAGACATATTGGATACTGTGCTTTTGCCAATTGTCATTTTACCGGTGAGTTGATTCTTCCTGATTCTTTGGTTACTATTGGAGACAGAGCATTTGAAAGTTGTTCCGGATTCACCGGACATCTTAAAATTCCTGATTCCGTTACTTCTATAGGTAGTGGTGCATTTGACGATTGTTCTGGATTCACCGGTCTAACTTTAGGGAAATCTCTCACACAAATTGATGGGCATGCATTTGATGGTTGTTCCGGCTTGACTGGGGAACTAATTTTCCCCGAAACCGTAAAATCAATTGGAGGGTCTGCTTTTCAGTATTGTTCCGGCTTGACTGGACATCTCAATCTGCCGGATATATCTGTAATAAAAGAATTTACTTTTTATGGGTGTAAAGGCTTAACCGGCATAACTTTCCCCCAATCACTTCAAACTATTGAGAGAGGTGCTTTTACAGATTGCACAGGATTGTCTGGTCCGTTGATTTTTCCGGAAAGTCTCACAACTATTGGTGATAATAATTATAATTATCGTTGGGTTGGAGCATTTGAAGGTTGTACCGGATTGTCAGGTGAACTGATTCTTCCTAAAAATCTAAATATAATTGGGAATGGGACATTTAATAATTGTACAGGTTTAACGGGAGAACCGATTCTCCCCAACGCTTTGACTGCTATTGAAGATAAAGTATTTCTAAACTGTTCTGGATTGAAAGGTAATATTATATTGCCCCCAAATATTGAGTCCATAGGAAATGAGTCATTTGCCGGCTGCGTGAGATTAACCGGACCGGTCACTATTCCTGCGTCTGTCAGGAGTATCGGTTCTCACTCTTTCAAAGACACTCAAATTACTGAGGTCGTGTTTGAACCCAATTCCCAAATTGAAACCATTGACGGCTCGTTCAGCGGATGCGCTGATATGGCAAATTTTTCAATTCCGGGTGCCACCGGCTCTTTCAGTATTTTGAACGACGCCTTCAACGGTTGCTCATCTCTGACTTCTCTTTCTCTGGTCGGCACCATTGATAAAATTCAGGATAAAGCTGAATCAGGCTGTTTTGACGGATGCACCTCTCTCAGAAATATCCGCTTTGAAGATGGTGAAAATGACCTTGCACTGGTGACAGCGAGAGAGAGCCTGTTTGGCGATTGCCCCCTCGATTCGGTGTATTTAGGCAGAAACCTCACATCCGATTCCAATCCGTTCAAAGGCAATCAGAGCATCAGATACTTCGCTTTCGGCGATCCGGTGAAAACCATTCCGAGGAGGGGTTTGCCGGATGCTCGGGATTGACGGAGCTAACCATTCCCGGAGGAATGACTGAAATCGGAGATAACGCTTTCGCAGGATGCGACAATATCAAAAAGCTCACTCTGATGGATAATGAGGAGAGGGAATACCTGTTCATCGGTAACAATGACGGAAAACGAGGGATATTTTCTGATATGCCTCTTGATTCGTTATATCTCGGAAGACAGTTCGCATCGCTAAATTTTAAGGAGACTAATGTTTTTTCGGGAATGACAACTCTTAAAAGTGTCACAATTGGTAATGGTGTTACCGGTATTTCTGATAACAGTTTCAACGGTTGCACTTCAATCAGTGAGCTGCATCTTCCTGAATCAATCATCAATATAGGCAAGAGCGCTTTTGCCGGATGTACCGCTTTGACCGACACGCTGGTTATCCCTGCCGAGGTTTACCAAATCAATGATGAGGCTTTTGCCGACTGTTCTTCGGTAATCGCCATCAAGTTCGAGCCTAACTCCGGAAAGGAACTTTTCTGCGGAAAAAATGCCTTCAGGAATATACCCGCACAAAAACTTGTCATAGACAGGAATATACAGCCGCACCCTGTTTCCTATAAGCCTGTTGAAATATTCACACCGTTCGCCGGAAATGCCGCGCTCAGAGAACTGGAGATCGGGGTCGGTTCAAACAGCAGCATCGGAGCCGGATATTTTGCCGGATGCCCCTCGATTAAATACATAAATAACTACTGCACAACGCCACAATATCTTCATGATACCGGGTTTGATACGGAGGTTTACAAGAATGCGGTTTTGAAGGTTCCCAATTCAAGCCTTTATACATACAAGGGAGCCAACGGATGGAGAAAGTTCTACAATATCTATGGACTTAAGGACATAATGCCTGAGGAGGCGGTCATAACGCCGGATACACTTACTGTGGAGGTCGGAGACACATATGCCCTTACTTATACCATATTGCCGGAGGATGCGAAAAACAAAACAGTGACATGGAGCAGCAGCGACGAAACCGTCGCCACAGTGGATGAGAACGGACTGGTGACCGCTCTCCTTCCCGGAACCGCGACAATCACAGCCACTACCATAAATGAGGTCACGGCTGTCTGCGAGGTTACGGTAGTCATCCGACCCACTGAAATTGTTATTGAACAGGAAGCTGAGCTGACACAGGGGGAGAGCCTTCAGCTGACGGCTGTGTTCACTCCGGAGGAGACTACGGAGAGGGAGCTGACCTGGAGCAGCAGCGACGAAACCATTGCTACTGTGGATGAGAACGGCTTGGTTTCAGCGATCAAAGTGGGAAAAGCGGTCATAACCGCAACCACTTCCAACGGACTCACCGCTATTTGCACGGTAACAGTGCTTAGACGCATTATCTATGCTGAA
>CAMWUZ010000155.1 GCA_947177595.1 uncultured Porphyromonadaceae bacterium
GGGCAGCTTCTCGTAGTAGCGTGATATTTCAATCTGTTCGCGGTTCTCTGAAATTTCCTCGAGATTATCGCTCAGAGTTGCAAATTCCTGAAGTTTCTTTTCAAGATCGTGCTTCATTTCACCTGCAATCTGGTTGGCGCGTTTTGCGATAACGCACACAGTTTCATATACATTGCCGGTATCCTTTGACAGTTCGATCATGTCGCGGGTAACGGTGTTGAGGGGAGCGTTTGTTTTCTTATAGTCCATCTCTTAATGAGTTTAATAGTTTCTTAATTATCAGTATCCTGCGTAACGGTTGGCAATTTTGAGGATATTGTCCGCCTCCTTGCGGTTTGGACCGTCGGGATAGTTATTTATGAAAGAATAATATTCGTCGATAACCTCGCGGAAGCGGTCAGCTTTCTTCTCGTCGATACTCTGGTCAGCCTCCTGATATTTGGCTTTGAGCACGAGCATTTCCAAATCTTCCTTATAGCGAGAGTATGGGTAGTTCTTGATGGCGTTGCGTGCCACAATTATTGCGCTTTCGTAGTTATTGCCCATATAGTTGCCGAGGTTGTAATAAAGCTGGGCGTTCTGCAACTCCTTGAGAGTGAGCTTGTCCTGAAGCTCGAAGATGGCATTTTGTGCGATGTTGACCTTGTCGCTTTTGGGATAGTAGTCAAGAAAGCTTTGAAGTTCTTCGATTCCTTTCATGGTGTCGCTCTGGTCAAGCTGGGGGTCGGGAGAATCAAGATAGTAGCCATATCCGCAATAAAAACGGGCGAGTTCGGTATATTTGCCGCGCGGATAGCGGGTGTAATAATTTTTGAAATAAACCCCGCTTGAGGCGTAATCCTTATTTTCGTAGTGGCTGAGAGCAAGAAGATAAAGTGCATCTTCTGCCTCCTCCTTGCCGCGGAAAAGATCTACGATGTCACCGAGCACTGTGGTTGCCTGAACATATTTTTTCTGCTCAAAAGCCTTTTTGCCATAGTTTAGCTTAACCATGGGATCAGTGCTTTTAAGCACCTTGTTATATTCGCCGCAAGAGCTGATAATCAGCGCTGTAAGTGCAAGGAGTATATATTTTTTCATAAAGATGTAGTCGTTAGCTTCTACAATTCAGAACGCAAAGTTACAATTATTTTATTAATATGCGCACATTTCCGATGTATAACAGGTTCATTTTTCCGATTTTTTATGCCTGACAAACAAAAATAATCATTTGATTCGGCTGCTTATCTCAAAAAGCTGTTTACGCTCGTTTGCCGTGAGGCTTGCATAGCCGCTCTGCTTGATTTTGTCCAAAATCTCATCAAGATTGCGCATATCATCCGCGCTACTGCTAACGGGATTTATGCTCATGGGTTTGCGCTTGTGGCTTAATCTCTTGTGCAGGAGCGGATATAGCGCTCCGGCTATTACTCCACCCAAATGAGCTATATGTCCTCCTACATTCTCGCCTCCGGCTCCGAGGCATAAATCAATAATAATAAGGGTTATAACTACCCATCTGAGCTGAATCTCGCCAATGAGTACGAGATTGACGCGAATTTTCGGCATTATCACCGCGGTGGCAGTCATTACTGCAAAAACCGATGCCGAGGAGCCGGTCAGATAGTCTCCGTAGCCGATTCCCGGAGCAATAGCCGATACTCCCGTAAATATAATGGCACCGGTTAATCCTCCGAGAAGATATATCCACGCAAGGCGTTTCGGGCCTACTGCCATAGCAAGAATCTTGCCGATCCAGTAGAGCACAAGCATATTGAATACCAGATGCCATGCGTCGAACTGGCAGAACATATATGTGACAGGAGTCCATGGTCGGAGCAGCAGCAACAGCGGTGAGGACGGTAGCTCAAGATATTGCAGTAGGATTTCTTCAAATCCTGAGTTACCGCAGAGATGAAAAATCACGGCAGTAATGCGCAGCGCGATGAATATCAACACATTGGCGGCAATAAGCCATGTGAGCGCCGACTGTTTTTTTAAGAAAGACAGTGCCTCGTTAATATCCCGCATGAAATATTCCCTTCTTTTTCCAGTAAAGAATCATCAGGAAGCCAAACAGCATCCCGCCGAGATGCGCGAAGTGTGCCACTCCGTCAGACGCATGGCTCAGACCGATAAGCAGTTCAATCACGCCGTAGCCTATAACCATCCATTTTGCTTTGATCGGCACCGGGATAAACATTATATATAGAGGCATATTCGGGAAAAACATTCCGAAAGCGAGGAGCACACCGTAAATTGCGCCGGAAGCGCCTACTGTGATGAGACTGTTGAGAAATGGTAGTTCCTGACCAGATGCGACTGCCTCATTGAGAGCCATACGCATAGTGTCGAGCGATACACCGTTCATATTGGCGAGGGGAGTGAGGAAAATATCTTTCCATGTCATAGCCCACACCGCTTCCTGAACAATTGCCGCCCCTATGCCGCAACTTATATAATAGAAAAGGAATCTCTCGCTGCGGAGCACCCGCTCCAAAGTCACGCCAAACATAAACAGGGTGAACATATTGAAGAGAATATGCGCGAAATCGCGGGTGGAGTGCATAAACATATAGGTGAAAAGCTGCGCGACGTTGAAATCGCTCGCTTTATAGAAGTGCAGCGCGCAGTAATCGGTGAGTATGACATTGAGCCGCGGAGAAATCATCATGGCGAGCCAGATGATGAAATTGATTATGATGATACTCTTGGTAACAGGCGGTATATTGGAAAAAATAGATCTGCCGGGAGTCATTTGGGTCAGAATATTAAATGGTTTGAAAATTTGGATACAAAGGTACAAAAATGTCCCTGAAACCCTATGTTTTTTCGCGTTTCTCCACAAATTGAGCCTTTTTTGTGAATTTTTACAAAAAAAATGCGTCAATTTCGTTTTTTAACTATATATTTGCCGCGGAAAAAACTTTATAAACCATTTATCATGAATAAGACAGAGCTTATCAATGCAATCGCTGAGAAAGCTAACCTTACAAAGGTTCAGGCTAAGGCAGCTTTGGATGCTACACTCAACACAGTGACTGAAGCACTCCTCAAAGACGACAAAGTCGCACTCATCGGTTTCGGTACTTTCAGTGTTTCTGAGAAAACTGCACGCACAGGCATCAACCCCCGCACAAAGCAGAAAATTGAGATTCCTGCACGCAAGGTTGTTAAATTCAAAGCAGGTGCCGAGCTCAATCTCGTGAAATAATTTCTCATTAGTGTGGCGGATATGATCCGCCTGCATGGAGGAAAAATTTTAAAAGTCTCATCAGTGAGAATTTCTCATTGGTGAGACTTTTTTATTACCCGCTCCAATAATAGAATAGATAGATTGATTATATTTGCAGTAAAATACTTACCGGAATAATCAATACCATTTATTTATGCATATCTTAAAGAAAATTGCGGTGTGCTCCCTGTTGACTGCATCAACAGCCGTTTCTGAAAACGCCATAGACTACACCGCGCTCGTCAATCCGTTTGTGGGAACTACAAATTATGGCACCACCAATCCGGGCGCTCTCGTGCCTAACGGTATGATGCAGGTGGTTCCTTTCAATGTGATGGGCTCCAAAGAAAACCGTTTTGATAAGGATTCCCGCTGGTGGAGTACTCCCTATGATGTCACAAACAAGTATTTTACCGGCTATGCCCATGTGGCACTCAGCGGTGTGGGTTGTCCCGACATGGGATCTCTGCTCACGATTGCCACTACCGGCGATATAGAGCCTGATTATCATAAGTATGGCTCGGCTTATTCACAGGAGACGGCGATGCCGGGATATTATTCCAACAGACTTACCAAATATGACATTCTTTCGGAGGTCACGGCTACAACACGTACCTCAGCGGAACGCTATACTTTTCCCGGAGGCAAGAGCAATATTCTCATAAATCTCGGAGAGGGATTGACAAACGAGAGCGGGGCAACGGTACGCAGGGTGAGCGATACGGAGATTGAAGGCTCTAAGCTGCTCGGCACTTTCTGTTATAATCCGCAGGCTGTGTTTCCGATATATTTTGTGATGCGTGTCAGCAAAAAGCCTGATCAGGCGGGATATTGGAAGATGCAGCCGGAAATGGACGGTCCTGAAAAGTATTGGGATAAGGACAACGGCACATATAAATTATATACTAAGTATGGCAGAGAATTGAGTGGTGACGATATAGGCTATTTCTTTACATACGATTCGCTCGACCCCGGCGAACAGGTGGAAGTGAGGATGGGTGTTAGTTTCGTATCTACTGCGAATGCCCGTGAAAATCTGGATAAGGAGCAGCTTTCATATTCTTTTGACGAAATCAGGGCTATGGCTCGCGACAATTGGAATGCCGATTTGGGTAAAATCAGGGTGAAAGGCGGCACGGAGCAGCAGCGGCGTGTTTTCTATACAGCTTTGTATCATACACTTATCCACCCGAATATTCTCAGCGATGTCAACGGTGAATATCCGCTGATGGAGTCATTCGGTAACGGTAAGAAAGATTATGACAGATACACCGTGTTCTCCTTGTGGGATACTTACAGGAATGTACACCAGTTGCTTACACTTGTATATCCCGAGCGTCAGCTGGATATGGTGAGGAGTATGGTTGATATGTCTAAGGAATGGGGTTGGTTGCCTAAGTGGGAACTTTATGGCAGGGAAACTTTTACAATGGAAGGTGACCCGGCGATTCCCGTGATTGTTGATACATATAGAAAGGGACTCACTGACTTTGATATGGATTCGGCATATATTGCAATGAAGAGGAGCGCGACAACACCAGGAGCTTTCAATCCCATGCGTCCTGATATTGACCCGTATATCGAGCTGGGTTACGTGCCGTTAGGTCATTATTCAGGCGATATGAGCGGTGATAATTCTGTTAGCCATGCGCTTGAATATTATGTGGCTGACGCGGCTCTCGCTTGGCTTGCGGAGCAGAGGGGAGACAAGGAATT
>CAMWUZ010000156.1 GCA_947177595.1 uncultured Porphyromonadaceae bacterium
ATTACAAGAAGCTCTTTGACCGAGTGAGTATAGAGTTCGGCACCACAGCGCCCGAAATTGCAGCCCTCCCCCCGGATGAGCAGCTGAAGATATACACCGACTCAGCCACAGTAAATCCCGATCTTGAAGAGCTCTTCTTCCAGTTCGGCAGATACCTTCTCATCTCCTGCTCACGCACACCCGGAGTGCCGGCAAACCTTCAGGGACTGTGGAATGAATATCTTCTCCCGCCATGGAGCTCCAACTACACGACCAATATCAACCTTGAAGAAAACTACTGGGGTGCCGAGGTGACTAACCTCAGCGAGCTCCACAATCCCCTATTCGCCTTTATCAGAAACCTATCTTCACCCCGCGCAGGACAGGCTACCGCAAAGAGCTATTACGGAGTGGATAACGGCGGATGGAGCCTCGGACAAAACTCCGACATCTGGGCTACAACCAATCCTGTGGGACTAAATGTCGGTCACCCCTCATGGGCAAACTGGTCAATGGGAGGCGCATGGCTTGCAACACATATCTGGGATCACTACCTGTTTACCGGTGACAAAGAATTCCTCAAGGAAAACTATGATGCTCTCAAAGGCGCGGCGCTTTTCTGCCTTGACTGGCTGATTGAGAAAAACAGCGAACTTATCACTTCGCCCGGTACATCGCCTGAAAACCTATTTTATGCACCTGACGGCTATGTGGGAGCAACCCTTTATGGCGGCACTGCCGACCTCGCCATGACCCGCCAGTGTCTCATCGATGCCCGTGATGCAGCTGCCGCTCTTGGAGTTGACAAAGAGTTCCGCGCCCGCATCGACAAGACTCTGAAAAAACTTCATCCTTACAAAATCGGCGCGAAAGGCAACCTTCAGGAATGGTATTATGACTGGGAAGATCCGGAACCGACACACCGCCATCAGAGTCACCTCTTCGGTGTATATCCGGGACGACACATCACTCCCGCCTCAAATCCCGACCTTGCCAAAGCTGCCGCCCGCACTCTGGAAATCAAGGGTGACAAAACTACCGGCTGGAGCACCGGCTGGAGAATAAGCCTCTTCGCCCGTCTGCTCGATGCCGAAAAAGCATATAAAACCTACCGCACTCTGCTCAAATATGTAAGCCCCGACGGTTACAGAGGAGAGGACGCGAGAAGAGGAGGAGGCACCTATCCCAACCTCCTCGGAGCGCATTCGCCTTTCCAGATTGACTCCAACTTCGGAGGCTCGGCTGGTGTTGCGGAAATACTTATTCAGTCAACCCCGACATCTGTAACTCTCCTCCCGGCTCTTCCCGAGCAGTGGGCTAAAGGAAGCGTGAAAGGTCTGCGTGCACGCGGAGGCATCGAGGTTGATATGGAATGGAACGACGGCAAGATTGCCTCGGCAACTCTCAAATCGGAGAAAGGAGCCACCACTACCGTGAACTACAACGGCAAATCCCGCAAGGTAACAATTCCCGCAGGTAAATCCGTTACTCTCAACTAACGAATCGTGCACTACTTCATCTGCGCAGGCGAGCCTTCGGGCGACCTGCACGCGGCAAAACTCATAGAGGAAATCAAAATAGCTGACTCCGGAGCGAGGTTCACCTTTTTAGGAGGTGACCTCATGACCTCGGCTGCCGGATGCGACCCTGTGATACATTACTCGCGCATGGCATTCATGGGCTTCAGCGAAGTGCTCAGAAACCTCCGCACTATCGGCTCGAATATAACACTTGCAAAAAAGGCGCTGGAGGATAGCGGCGCTGACTGTTTTATTGCCGTTGACTACCCCGGATTCAATCTTAAACTCGCAAAATTCGCTTTCAGCAAAGGCATTCCGGTATATTGGTATATCTCCCCCAAAGTTTGGGCATGGAAAGAATATCGCGTGAAATCGCTGCGCAAATATGTGCGCAAGATGCTCTGCATACTCCCCTTCGAGGTAGAGTTTTACAGGAAGCACCGCATGGAGGCTGTGTATGTTGGCAATCCGAGTCTCGAGGAGATTGACGCGAGGCTGAGAGAAGCGCCCTCTAAGGAGCAGTTCTGCCGACAGCACGGTCTTGACCCCGGGCTGCCTGTTCTCGCCCTTGTGCCCGGAAGCCGGAAAGGTGAGATCAGAAACAATCTGCCTATAATGACCCAGGTCGCGGAAAAGCATCCTGAACTGCAGGCGGTGATAGCGGGAGCACCCGGCAGAACTGCCGCAGATTACACCGATGCCGGCGAAATTCCCGTGGTGAGCGGATGCACCTTCGACCTTATGGCAATTGCCGATGAAGCTCTCGTAACATCCGGCACAGCCACTCTTGAATGCGCACTCGCCGGCACTCCCCAGGTGGTATGCTATCGCGCCAACGGCTTCCGCCTGAGCTACAACCTCATGAAAATGATTCTCAAAATTCCGTTTGTATCTCTGCCCAATCTCATTGCCGGCAAGAAAGTTATTTCTGAAATGCTCGTGCACCTCTGCACTGTTGAAGGCGTTGATGAAGAGCTCACGAAAATTCTACCCGGCACACCCGGCAGAGCCTGGATGCTTGAAGGACATGCCGAAATCCGCGCCAGATTAGGTGAACACGGAGCGGCGCAGAGAGCGGCGGAAGTAATAACGACAGATTTGAAACGGAAATGATTATAGACAACCTCATCCCACAGATAGCACCGTTGGTTGACGCCGGACACCCCCGCGTTTTGTTCGTCTGCCTCGGCAACATTTGCCGCAGCCCGGCTGCAGAAGGGGTGCTTGACCAAATCATAGAGGAGCACCACGCAATCGACAGTTGGACTGTTGACTCAGCAGGTACTGGAAACTACCACATCGGTGATTTGCCTGACTCGCGTATGAGAGCTCATGCGCGCCGCAGAGAGCTGAATCTCACCCATAGATGCCGTCAGGTGTGTCAGAGCGATTTCTTCGATTTCGATCTGATAATTCCGATGGACGCCTCAAACGAGCGCAACCTGAGAGCGATTGCGCCGACAGCCGACACGGAAAGTAAAATAATCCCGATGGCACGGTTCTTCAGTCTCGCGACAAGATATGACTATGTGCCTGACCCGTATTACGAAGGGGCGGAGGGATTCGAACTGGTGCTCGATCTGCTACAGGACGGATGCCTTAACCTGTATGATACCGTGACCGAAGCGATGCGGCAAACTTTATAACTACGCAGGTGTTTTAATAGTATAATAATTTCAAAATTAAAGTATCATGACTACACCTGACAAAACACCTGACAAAGATCAGCAATCAGTATATCCACCCGACTCACGCCGCAAAAACTGGGCAGCCGCAATCATAACTTTAGTGATTATAGCAGCCGGAATAATCGCGTTCTATTACATGGGAGCTTGATTGGCACGGTTTTTGCGTCAACTGATTAATAACGACTAAAAATTAAAGACCAAATAATTATGGAAAAGATTCAACCCGGAAAATATGTGGAATTGGGCTATGACCTCTATGAGGTTTCACCCGATGGAGAAAAACTTGTGCATCAGACCGATATTGCAGACCCCGAAAAAATAGTCTTCGGAGTGACCCGCGGCATGATCCGCCCCCTCGAAGTGGCTATAGACGGTCTTAAAACAGGCGGCGAATTTGACGTTACCGTCAAGGCTGACGAGGCTTTCGGTCCCTGGGATCCCGAACAGATCGTAACCCTTGACAAAGACATCTTTGAAGTTGACGGCAAGTTTGACAACGATACTATCAAACCCGGCGCCGCTCTCCCCATGATGACTCAGGACGGCTATAAAATAACCGGTATTGTAACCGAAGTGACAGACGACAAGGTGAAGATGGATTTCAATCACCCACTCGCAGGCAAGGATGTGCGCTTCAAAGGCAAAATCCTCACTGTGCGCGATGCCACTCCTGAAGAGATTCAGCCTGTTGGCGGATGCGGTTGCGGTCACGGCTCTTGCGGCGATGACTGCGGCTGCGAGCATGACTCATGCGGCGATGGCTGCGGATGTCATTGATGATCTGATTAAAACCCATATAAAAGCTGCGTCAACTCTGTTGGGCGCGGCTTTTTTATGCAAATTATTCACTATGAACCGAAATTATTGTCTATCAGTTAGCATTATCCAAAAATTGTCGTATATTTGTAACAGTAACCCATTTTGAGTCATTACACCTAATTAATAATACCATCCATGATTAAAAACAACATCAAGCACTCTATCCTTGCTTCTGTGCTTGCAGCGGCAATCCTTGCTCCGACAACCGGTGCGGCGCAGCAGATTCATAACGAAACCTGGGCTAACGGTGTGGAACGTTCACTCGTTTACTGCCCCGGAGATTTCGATTCAAAGTTCTACCGCATTCCCGCTATTGTAACAGCAAAGGACGGTTCACTCGTAACAGTCGCTGACAAGCGAATCGAGCACAACGGTGACCTTCCCGCCAAAATCGACGTCGTTTCCCGCAGAAGCACAGACGGTGGCAAGACATGGGAGGAATATGTTGTCGTAGCCGCCCATGATGAGGTTGGCGGATGTGGTGACGCGGCACTCGTCGTTGATGAGAAGAGCGGAGACATCCTCGCGATTTTCAGCCATGGAATGGGTCTCTGGCAGGAAGAGCCGGCTCACATCAGCTATTCCCGCAGCAAGGACAATGGCAAGACATGGAGCAAGATGGTTGACATCAATCCTCAGATTCTCACAACCGATCCCAACGGCAAGCAGCCCATCAAATGCATAAGCGCATTCGCCACATCAGGCAGAGCCACCCAGCTTGCCAACGGCAGAATCATCTTCCCACTCGTTGTGAGAGAGAATGGCAATCCCCTCTTCAAGGTTTATGGCGTTTACACAGATGACGCCGGTAAAACATGGAAAGTATCCAAGAATCCCGCCACAACAAACGGTGACGAGAGCAAGGTGGTGCAGCTCGCCGACGGCACAGTGATCATGAGTATCCGTAA
>CAMWUZ010000157.1 GCA_947177595.1 uncultured Porphyromonadaceae bacterium
CCATCACGGGAGGTAGCCCTAAGGAATCTCGCAGGAATAATCTGGTCGGTATCAACATTTTCAATCGGCAGCGGCACACAAGTTGACTGCACTATGTTAAATCTCGGATTACTTTTCATACTCCTTGAATTATATAAAGATTATTTAAAGCTATATTACATTGAAGATATGGGACACCATAATCCCTGCCCTCATAAAAGCTCACGAGGATCGGTTATTACTCCGGTGACCGCTGCAGCAGCCGCGACAAGCGGTCCGGCAAGAACCGTGCGCGCACCAGGACCCTGACGACCCTCAAAATTTCTATTGGATGTAGATACCGCGAGTTTTCCGGACGGCACCTTGTCATCATTCATAGCAAGACAAGCGGAACATCCCGGCTGTCGAATCTCAAAACCGGCTTCATTGAGAATCTTGTCAAGACCCTCTTCCTTAATCTGAGTAGCGACAGCCCATGATCCGGGTACAAGCCATGCTGTGACTGCCGGAGATTTTTTCTTACCTTTTACAAATTCTGCAAAAGCACGAAAATCTTCAATCCTACCGTTTGTGCAGCTTCCGAGAAAAACATAATCAACCGGTGTACCTTTCAGACTTTGACCTGATGAAAAGCCCATATATCTCAGCGACTGCTCGAAGCTCGCCTTAGCAGCCGGTTCTTCGGGTGCTCCCGGCACCTGCTCACTTATACCTATACCCATTCCCGGATTAGTACCGAATGTCACTCTTGGCTCAATGTCACCAGCATCAAATACTACTTCCTTATCAAACACAGCATCAGCATCGCTCGGCAAACTTTTCCAAAATTCGACAGCTTCATTCCAGTTGTCTCCTTTGGGAACGAACTCTCTGCCTTTCAGATATTCAATAGTAACATCATCAGGGGCAATGAGTCCGCCGCGCGCTCCCATTTCAATCGAGAGGTTACACAAAGTCATTCTCTGCTCCATATTTAGGGCGCGGATAGTCTCTCCTGCATATTCCACAAAATAACCGGTTGCTCCACCGGTAGTCATTTTTGATATTATATAGAGCGCTATATCTTTTGCCGTAACCCCTTTGCGAAGAGTGCCGTTGACGGTGATACGCATTGTTTTGGGTCGAGGCTGGAGAATGCATTGAGTTGCAAGCACCATCTCCACCTCAGATGTGCCGATACCGAAAGCTATCGAGCCGAAAGCTCCGTGGGTGGATGTGTGACTGTCACCGCATACAATAGTCGAGCCTGGAAGAGTGAGCCCGTTTTCAGGTCCCATCACATGGATAATGCCGTTTTTCTCGTGACCGATTCCAAAAATAGTCAGTCCGAACTCCGCCGCATTTTTTTCAAGAGTCTCAACCTGATTACGTGAAACCGAGTCGGTAATAGGCTTATCCTGATTGACTGTGGGGATATTATGATCCGGAGAGCAGACCGTGCGCTCCGGGCGAAATACTGTCAGTCCTCTGCTCCTCAGCCCGTCAAACGCCTGCGGGCTTGTGACTTCATGACAATAATGACGGTCTATATACAGTTGGGTGGGACCGCCGGCAATATCGGTAACCGTATGTGCGTCCCAAATTTTATCAAAAAGAGTTTTTCCCATAGCAATTATCTCACAAACTTATTAATAGCATCAATAAATGCCTCAGCACTTGCCGCTACAATATCTGTATTGGCTGAGAAACCATAGTAATGCTGTCCATCATACTCAACTGTCATGTGCACCTTACCGACATCATTGGAGCCTTTGTTTATAGCCTGTATCAGGAATTCCTTCACAAGCATATTGCGGTGAATTATATTCTTGATAGCTGAAATAGCTGCGTCAACCGGTCCGTTTCCACTCGCACACGCTTCAAATTTTTCGCCGGAAATATCAAGCCCTATGCTTGCAACAGAGTGGATGCCCACCCCCGAAGTGACCTGGAGAAAGTCGAGTTTAATACGGCGTGAAGCTGCCGTGTGCTTGCCGGCAAGCATAAGCACATCATCATCGTTGACCTCTTTTTTCTTATCCGCAAGCCGCAGGAATGCCTCATACGCTTTGTCAAGCGCGTCTTTTTCAAGATCCACTCCGAGCACATGCATCCTGTGCTTGAGCGCTGCGCGTCCGCTTCGTGCGGTGAGTACGATCGAGTTTTCATCGATTCCCACATCTTTCGGATCAATAATTTCGTAGCTCTCGCGATTTTTCAGCACCCCATCCTGATGAATACCGCTCGAATGCGCGAAAGCATTTCGACCCACGATAGCCTTATTAGGCTGTACGGGCATATTCATAAGACTGCTCACCATTCTGCTTGCAGCACTTATTTTAGTAGTATTGATATTGGTGTCAATACCGAGTTCCTTATGCGAACGCATAACCATCACCACCTCTTCGAGTGAAGTGTTTCCCGCACGTTCGCCAATGCCGTTGATTGTCACCTCTGCCTGACGCGCTCCGCCCATTATTCCGGCAACGGTATTAGCGGTCGCCATACCGAGGTCATTATGGCAATGGGTCGCGATAGTAACTTTGTGAATACCATCGACGTGCTCCATGAGATAGCGGATTTTTGCCTCAAACTCAGCGGGAAGGCAATAACCGGTAGTATCGGGGATATTTACAACAGTCGCCCCGGCATTAACCACCGCCTGGATAACACGGGCAAGATACTCATTATCCGTGCGACCGGCATCTTCCGCATAGAACTGCACGTCCTCCACAAATTTCTTTGCATATTTAACACACCCGATAGCACGTTCGATTATTTCATCACGGGTACTGTTGAATTTATACTTAATATGATAGTCTGATGTACCTATACCGGTATGAATCCTCTTGTGTTTTGCATATTGAAGGGCATCGGCAGCAACACGGATATCATTTTCGACAGCTCTGGTGAGGGCACAGATTGTCGGCCACGTCACAGCCTTGCTTATCTCCACCACAGAATTGAAATCACCGGGACTGGACACAGGGAAACCGGCTTCAATCACATCCACGCCAAGCTCTTCAAGAGTCTTGGCGACTTCAATTTTCTCCACGGTATTCAACTGACATCCCGGCACCTGCTCTCCGTCTCTCAGAGTGGTGTCAAATATATATAGTCTGTCACTCATAAGCTCAAAAATTTAATTTATGAAGCAATTTTAGATAATAAGCTACAAATTTAAACTTTTATCCCCTCTCCGCCAAATAAATTCTTACTTTGGAGGCTTTTTGGTATTCATTGATAACTAAGGAGCCCTAATAAAAAAACATCCCTGTAATCAGCTATTATAAATCAAGTGACAACGACAAAAATATCAAAGCCACTCATCCGGGTATAACCGGGAGTGGCTTCGATTTATCGTTGGAATTAAATTCACACAGGTATTTTTGCTATGCGGCGCTCATGGCGTCCACCTTCAAAAGGAGTATCCAGATAAACCTCGACAGTTTTCAGTGCCACTTCCGGGTCGATGAAGCGCGCAGGGAGAACGAGAATATTGGCATTGTTGTGCTCTTTGGCAAGTTTGGCAAGCTCCGGAGCCCAACAAAGAGCCGCACGGATACCCTGATGCTTGTTGAGGGTCATGGAAATACCGTTGCCTGTGCCGCACATAGCAATGCCAAGAGCACACTCGCCGCTCTCTACTGCTTTTGCGCAAGGATGTGCAAAGTCCGGATAATCACATGAATCTTCGCTGTCGGTGCCAAAATCCATCACCTTGTAGCCTTTACCGGTGAGCATGGCTTTTATTTTATTTTTCAATTCATAACCGGCGTGATCACTGCACATACCGATAGTGGGAAGCACTGGTGTACTCATAATTGATCGTCTTAATTTGTTGGTAATGCAAATGTACAAAAAAAATAGACGACAGGCTCGGAACAGAGGCGACAAAAAAACACATTATGCACATTTTCATCAAAAAATAGGGCGAGTTTAAATATTTTGTTTACCTTTGGCTCTTCGATGCTGTCTTGACGACATCGAACAATCGTTACCCACTTATATTTTTATATTATGGACATGCTTGATAGCGCAGAAGTGCTGAAACCTATTGATGCTGAGATCTCCGCTGCCGCTGAGACCGCTCAGGCTACCGTGAAAGAAGAAACTCCCACCAAGGAAAGTCTGCTTGAGAAGCTAAACGCTCTCGTTCAGACAGATCAGGACATTAGCGCCGAGGAGGTGGCGGCTATCAAGCAACAGTTCTACACTCTTCACAATGAAGATATAAGAAAAGCTAAAGCAGCGTTCATTGAAAATGGTAATGCTCCGGAAGATTTCATTGCCGCCGAAGATGAAACCGAAATAAAATTCAAGGAGGCACTTGCCACTATAAAGTATAAGAAAGCGGAACAGAGAGCCCGACTTGAAGCTGAACAGCTGCGAAATCTCGAACGCAAGAATGCTATTATCGAGGAAATTACCCAGCTTAGCGTGGACACTGACAATGTGAACCGTCACTATCAGCGCGTAAAGGAGCTACAGACCGAGTTTAAAGAAACCGGTGAGGTGCCTCCGCAAAACACAACAAGTGTCTGGAAAAACTATCAGGACACAGTTGAACGTTTCTACGACCAGTGGAAAGTCAATAAGGAGCTGCGCGACTATGACTTCAAGAAAAACCTTGGAGAAAAACAGCTGCTTATCGACGAGGCGGCCAAACTCGTTGAGGAGCCGGATGTAATCACAGCATTCCGCCGCCTTCAGGATCTTCACGACAAGTGGCGCGAGATTGGACCAGTTGCTAAAGAAGTTCGTGAAGAGATATGGGCGACATTCAAAGATGCCAGCGCAGAGGTAAACAAGCGCTATCAGGCTCATTTCGAGGAAAGAAAGAAACAAGAGCGCGAAAACGAGGATGCCAAAACCGCAATCTGTGAGGAAATTGAAGCCCTTGATTTCACCACTCCCTCATCTTT
>CAMWUZ010000158.1 GCA_947177595.1 uncultured Porphyromonadaceae bacterium
GCATCTGTCTTATCATGGCCAAGCATTCCGACTCCATGAGCAATCGTATCCTTGTCGTAGTAGAAGCCACATGTGTTTCTACCTGCATCACTGTAGATGCCCGCTTTCAGACCAAGCTGATGTATATGATCCACCACTGGCTTCAAACCCTTCGGAAAGCGCATAGGATGAATCTTAAGGTTTCCGTCGGTGTCTCTGCCTCCGAAATATCCGTCATCGATATTGACATATCGATATCCGGCCTTGTCAAGTCCGAGTGACACCAAAGCATCAGCCTGACGTTTTATCAGACTGTCGTTGATATCCACATGATACGTGTTCCATGAACTCCATCCCATGACGGGAGTCTCAAGTTTTTTTTCATTAAGCGGTGCCTTGCATCCCAATAGAATCAGGAGCGATCCCGAAAGGATAATCCTTAATGGCTTAAATAATGTGAGCTGCATATAAACTAAATTTTTATGCTGCAAAGTTAAGCATTTTTAGATTAATACGGGTGTCCAATACGTTGTTTTATACATCCAATTTTGTTGCAACTTTCAGTTTTTCAACTATATTCCTTCGCATACCCAACTCATTCCATCTATAAGCAACCATAATCCTCTCCTAAAGTTGTCTATGGGATTTAGTGGATTATCCATGGTGATTTCAGTCAAACAATAATGGATAATGACAAAAAAAAGAGTCGCATCATTAGCGACTCTTTCTGTAGCGGGATCGAGAATTGAACTCGAGACCTCCGGGTTATGAATCCGACGCTCTAACCAACTGAGCTATCCCGCCATTTTTATCTGCTTAGGGGTTTTGCTTCCCGATTGCGAGTGCAAAGTTACAACATTTTTTTGAATCCACCAAATATTTTATGGACAATTGTCTAAAATCTACACCAATTCCAATTCATCAATACTCCTATTCGTAGAATAAAAAAAAGAGTCACTTTTAGTGACTCTTAGTAGCGGGATCGAGAATTGAACTCGAGACCTCCGGGTTATGAATCCGACGCTCTAACCAACTGAGCTATCCCGCCATTGATTCTTTATGTTCTCCGGTTAAAAACCGACTGCAAAGTTAGATATTCGCTACGAATTAAACAAATATTTTCCTCTTATTTTGCATATCACCCACCGAACGCCCTACTATACAGGTATTTACCACATAAATATTGCAATAATTTAAACTTTACTAAAAAATCATCTGTTTTAATTTAATAAAAATTCACCCGTGATATGAAAAAATTATTCGCCTCGGCTACAATGCTGCTTATTATCGGATCTCTCACATCCGCCTATGCGCAGAGAGACTCACGACATTTTGAAAAAGGCGTTGTGTCTGTCAGCAATAACGACACTGTCAATGCGAACGTGGTCGAAAACCACCTCACAGGCAATGCACCGGCATCTCCAAAAGACAACGGTTTGCCTCGATTTGCAATAGTTGGCAAAGACCATAAGTTTTATATGGGTATCGGAGCGCAGTTTCTTGGTGAAGCCGCTTTTGATTTCGGTGATCAGATGAGTTCGCCCACCTCTTTCACCCCGTCCAACATACTCCCTTCTACGCCTGGCAACCGCAGTTCACTGGGATTTGGCTGGCAAACATCCTCTATATACATGAATATTCTCGCGCTCCCCGGTGAAAGCAATCAGGTGGGACTCTTCTTTAAAGCAAATTTTACAGGCAACAACAATACTCTGCACATCAAACATCTATATGCCAAATACCGAGGTCTGTTAATTGGTCATACCACAAGCCTTTTCACAGACGCGGCTGCAGAACCTATGACTATTGACAATGAAGGTCCAAACGGCTATCCGTTCATATCGGTATTCACCGCTTCATGGACTCAAAATTTCACAAAACATTTATCGGGAGCTATAGCAATCGAGTCAACCACGACCGCGATGACTGAGAGCAACACTGCCAAACAGGTAAATCAACGTATTCCGATTATCCCCTTATATCTGCAGTATGCCTGGAACAACGGCAACGCTCATACCCGTCTCTCCGGTATAGTACGACCGATGCAATACAGAAATCTTGATAAGGAACAGAACAAGGTGCTTACCGGTCTCGGTGTCCAGCTTTCAGGCATGAATCCGATTGCCGGAGGACTGAGCGTCAATTACAATATAGTTTACGGTAAAGGTATTTCCACTTATCTACAAGATGACAATGGATTGAATCTGGATGCTGTTCCTACCACTGCGGGAAAACTCGAAATGGTGAGAAACTTAGGATTAACAGCAGGACTGAGCTACAATTTCAGTTCAAAAGTAACAACAAACTTAGTCTATAGCCATCTGGTGAACTATTTGCCTGAAAAGGCTGCGATTTCATCTGACACATACCGATATGGCGATTATGTTGTAGCAAACGTGATGTACAACATCAACCGATTTGTAGGTGCCGGCATCGAATATGACTACGGGATGAGAAAAGATTTTGCAGGACAGACGCTACACACCAACCGCCTGCAAGTACAGATGTCCGTAACTTTCTAATCCCTCAGCCGCATCCGCACGACCCGGAGCTGTGATGACCTTTGCATCTGTCAGCGAGAGGACATCCGCCACACTCGTCGTGGTCGCATTCACGCATCTTTCTCTTGCGTATAATTTTCCTGACGATATAAGCCACGCATATCGCAAGAGCAACAAACACTCCGGCAAGCTGTAAGCAGTCATTAAGAGTCATAACCGTTCCTGAATTAAGGGAAGGATTGTTTTCAGTTCCATTTCCAGATTAGGAGTGAGAATATCAAGACCGAATGCAGCCTCAATCTCATCTTTTGTCCAGAATCTCGCCTCATCTACTTCATCCGCGGCAAGACACGGCTTAAATTCCTCCGGATTCACCATTATATAATATGTGTTTATCAGTTCACGCTCAACAGTGCTTGTAAACACATAGCTTTTAAGAAGTCGTGCTTCAGCCGCGTCAATCCCCAGCTCTTCGCGGGCCTCACGCAAAATAGCGTCACTCACTTTTTCACCGAAATCAATATGTCCCCCAACTGCTGTATCCCATTTCCCGGGCTGAATATCTTTGGTCATGGATCTTTTCTGCAGGAAAATACTGCCATCGGGAGCAACGACATGTAGATGCACTACCGGATGCAGCAGCATCGAGCCTCCATGACATTCCGCACGTGTGGCAGAGCCGATAACTGCACCGGTCTCATCTACTACAGGAAATAGTTCGTCGGGATTATGTTTCACTTCTTGAAATTTTTCTTTATTAACTTGACGAGAGCCGCCGGGGTTACATCCGCCGGATATTCTTCAAATGGCAATCTAAGGCTGCATCCGTCTCTAAAGCGGGAGCATCCGTATGCCTGCTTGCCTTTGAGCAAATGCCCTTTACCACATAACGGACATTCTATAGCTTCCAGCGATTTTACTGCCGGCTTACGCGGTTTCTTCTCGGATGAAGCATTTTTTGTCGCTGTCTTTTCCGGCGCGGATGTAATCTCTATTCTCGCAGAACTGTTATCTGACAATACCTCTACCACTATGGAGTTTATCATTTCTTTCAGTTCGTTTACAAATTCGCCCGCCGAGAAATCTCCCCTCTCGATTCTGCGCAATTTATTTTCCCAGATTCCGGTCAGCTCCGCACTTTTCAGCAGCCTGTCCTTGATTGTGGCTATCAGGTCAATGCCGGCTTGAGTGGGTAGGATATTCTTTCTCTCGCGCTTGAGATAGTTGCGTTTGAAAAGTGTCTCTATAATCGCCGCACGGGTCGAGGGTCTTCCGATACCGTTTTCTTTCAGAGCTTCTCGTAAAGTCTCGTCATCAACGAGTTTTCCGGCGCTCTCCATAGCTCTCAGCAGAGTTCCCTCTGTATAATGTTTGGGCGGCTGAGTCGTTTTTTTCTGTAGTGCAGGAGTGTGAGCTCCGGATTCCCCGACGGTAAATACCGGCAGAGTGGCTTCCTCATCCGCGCCTTTGGTATCATCCTGTTCCGGAGTGAGGACTGAACGCCATCCGGGAGAAGTAATAACCTTGCCGCTCGTTTTAAATCCGACATTCTCAACTTTAGCCTCTACGGTAGTCGTTTCAAAATGACAATCCGGATAGAACGCCGCTATAAACCGCATTGCGATAAGATGATACATCTTCCGCTCGTTTCCTGCAAGTGTGGAAGGAGACTCACCGGTCGGGATTATGGCATGGTGATCGGTCACCTTTGAGCTGTCAAACACCTTTTTACTCTTCGGCAGCTTGCCGGCAAGCAGTTGTGCAGTATAATTAGCATAAGGTGTCATTTTTTTCAATATATCCGGCACCTTATTATATATATCATCGCTCAGATATGTTGTATCCACACGAGGATAGGTGGTGACTTTCTTTTCATAAAGAGTCTGGATAAGACGCAGCGTTTCATCTGCCGTCCATCCCCACCGTTTGTTACATTCAACCTGCAATGATGTCAGGTCAAACAATCTCGGTGGAGCCTCCTTGCCACTCTTCTGCTTTATATCAGTGATAACAAGAGGATGAGACAGGATTTCCCCGATAGCTTTCTGCGCCTGCTCTTCGCTCTTGAATTTGCCTTCGGTCGCATTGAAAACTGTGTCGCGATAAACCGTTTTAAGCTCCCAGTAATCCTCCGGCTTAAACTCGGTTATATCCTTGAAGCGTTTTACAATCAATGCGAGTGTGGGAGTCTGAACCCTACCGATTGACAGTACTCCGCCACCCGGGGAATATTTGAGAGAATATAGCCTGGTGGCGTTTAGTCCTAGAATCCAGTCGCCTATTGCGCGCGACAAGCCGGCGTAATACAGATTATCGTAGTCGCTCTGTGGCTTGAGGTGCTTGAAGCCTTCACGGATAGCCTCATCGG
>CAMWUZ010000159.1 GCA_947177595.1 uncultured Porphyromonadaceae bacterium
CGTTGATCTCTCCTCAGTTCACTCATATTTTTTCGGGAGGGTACTCAGCCGGATATTACACTTACAAATGGGCTGAAGTGCTCGATGCAGATGCTTTTGCCGCATTTGAGGAAAATGGGGTCTTTGATAAAAAAACAGCCACCTCTTTCCGAAAAAATATTCTGGAAAAAGGTGGTTCAGAGTATCCTGATGTACTGTATCGCAAGTTCCGTGGCAGAGATGCCGACATTTCGGCTCTACTGCGTCGCGACGGCATAATCTGATTAAATAACTGTAATTATTGACAATGCGGGTTTTCTAATCTGCTGCCCCTCAGAAAATCAGCTGCATCCATTCTCTTCTTACCCTGAATCTGGATAGAAAGTATCTCGAGCTGTCTGTCTCCGCAGTCTATTCTCATGCCTTTCGGAGATATGTGTACTCTTCCGGGTGATGATGCAGCTGTATCGGTAACAGATGATTTGAAAATCTTCATTACTGTTTCGCCTTTGTCATCTGTGAGTGTTGTCCATGCACCCGGCACCGGAGATACACCGCGGATCAGATTGTGGATATTTACCGCCGGCTGAGTCCAGTCTATATGGCAGTCATCCTTGAAAATCTTTGGAGCAGGGCAGGGAGTTATATCGGCAAACTCCTCCTGGGGTTTTCTGGTGATATTGCCGTCAGCGATATTCTTCACCGTCTCAACAGCTAATTCCGCGCCCATTTTCATTAGCTTGTCATACAGACTTCCGAAATCGTCTTCAGGAAGAATCTCTGTTGTCTTGCTGCCTATGATATCACCTGTGTCAATCTCGTGAGTGAGATAGAAAGTAGATACGCCGGTAACGGTTTCGCCTGCAATCAGGGCTCGGTTTATTGGGGCGGCACCCCTGTATCGCGGAAGTAGTGAACCGTGCACGTTGAAAGTGCCCAGCTTCGGCATAGCCCATACACTCTGCGGAAGCATTCGGAAAGCAATCACTATAAATAGGTCGGCATTGATTTCTTTCAGTTCATTCTGAAATTCCTCAGCTTTAAGGTTTACGGGTTGCAGCAGCGGTAAATTATGCGCAACCGCATATTGCTTTACCGCGCTTTCAAGCAGTTTGTGTCCGCGTCCCGCCGGTTTGTCGGGAGCTGTCACTACCGCGGCGATGTTGCATCCCGCTTTAATCAATGCGTCCAGACTCTCTACCGCAAAGTCAGGAGTCCCGAAAAAAACAATCTTTATATCCTTGTGATTCATTATTGTTCAGTCAGTTCTACCTCCTGCTCATTCGCGGCAGCGTCTATCTGGGAGAGGGCAAATGAATATGCGCCGATAGATATTGCCTTGCTTGCACCGAGGGTGGAAGTAATGATGCCTACACGCTTCATGGGGTCGTAGGGAACTGTTCTATCCGAGCCGTAAACCTTGATCTGGCGCTCCTCTCCTTTGGCAAATGCCTTGAATTCTTCTTCGCTGTCAAGGTTGAAAACCTTCATCTGCACACGGTTAAGCTCCTCGCCTTTGAGTGATTTGAGTTTGCCGCGCAATTCTCCGAGAAGTGAGGGCATGAAATATTTCTTGGCTCCGGTGAGTCCGCCTCCTATAACAATCAGACCGTCAACAAGAGTAACACCCGTTGCTATTGCGTCACCCGCTATTTCGCCAAACTCTTCAAACGCCTTGATCGCCGCTTCACGGTTGCCTTCCTTGGTGCCGTCGGCAATCTCGCATATATCCTTAGGCTCGAATTTGTGGTCTTTATTACCCGAGAGTTCACCGTAAACCCTCTTGATAGCGCGGATTGCGGCGCCTTCCTCAACAAAAATTTCCGGACATTTCTTATGACGCAGACAGAAAGTTTCCACGCAACTGTTATCTCCACGGTTCAGCTTGTCGCCCACTACCATTCCTATTCCCAACCCGGTACCGAAAGTGTAGCCGAGAAGATTGTGATAGCGTTTGGAGCTGCCGGCATCGGCGAGTCTGGCATTCACTTCCGGCAGAGCACCGCCGATAGCCTCGCCGAAGGCGAACAGGTCACCGTCATTATTTATGAATACAGGTATTCCGAAAGTATCCGAGAGAAACGGACCGAGAGCCACTCCGTCACGGAAAGAGGGGAAGTTAGGCAGATAGCCGCCGATCACACCATTGGGGTAGTCTGCCGGACCAGGGAAAGCGAAACTGATGGCAACGGGCTTGGTTTCCAGTTTTGATATAACCTGCTTGAATCCGTCAACCATAGTTGCGAGGCATAGGTCCAGATCATTGGCACGGCTGGGAAGAGTAATCGGGTCAACGATAAATTTGTTAGCCTGCATCGCTCCGAAAACAAGGTTGGTACCGCCGGCATCAAGAGTTATAACTACTCGTTTGTCAAACTTATACATGGTATGAAAGGTGATTAGATGAAACTTATTTTGTGCAAAAATACAAAAATACCTCAAATTCCCGCATCATATCCCGACGTTATATTCCGGATCCTGATTTTTCTTCAAGTCCATACCAATTAATTATTGAGCGACCTTGTGGAGGTAATCCTATTCAGGTTGAATACCCTTATAGATATTTTCCGGTTAGGCTGTTCTCGTTGCCGGCGATTTCTTCGGGCGTGCCGGTGGCAACGATTCGCCCTCCTGATTCTCCGCCACCGGGACCCATGTCGATGATGTAGTCGGCATTGCGAATCAGATCGGTGTCATGTTCAATGATAACCACTGTAGCCCCTTGTTCGATGAGTCGCTGGAACACTTCGAGAAGTGTGCGTACATCAAGTGGATGCAGTCCGATTGTCGGTTCGTCGAATACAAACATAGTGTTACTCTGCTCGCGTCCCATTTCCGAGGCAAGTTTCAGGCGTTGTGCCTCTCCACCCGACAAACTCGGAGTTGCTTCTCCAAGAGTCAGATAGCCCAGTCCGAGCCCATGTAGCGTTTCAAGACGCGAACAGACCGTACGGAGCGATTTACATTTTTCAATCGCTTCATCCACATCATCCGCCATCAGTTCAGGTAGCGAGAACTCCTCATTATGCTTGTCTCTGTAGTGTACAAGCCACGCATCTTTTGAATATCGGGAACCATGGCATTCCGGGCAAGGAATATCCACATCAGGCAGAAACTGAACATCAAGGCTGACCGTTCCGGTACCGTCGCATACAGGACAACGGAGTTTGCCGGTATTATAAGAAAAATCTCCCGCCTTATATCCTTCGGCATTCGCTTCGGGTGTATGAGCGAAAATCTTTCGCAAGTCATCGTGAATATTGGCGTATGTTGCTACCGTTGAGCGCACGTTTGCGCCTATCGGTGTGGAATCAATCAATTTTACATTGGCGATTCCGGCAGCGTCAACGCTCTTTACATGAGCCGGGAATTCCTTGCCATTGTTACCGGCGATGAGGGCAGGCACAAGACTTTCAAGAACCATGGTCGTTTTTCCCGAACCCGAAACGCCGGTCACTACCGTCATCCGCCCTTTGGGAATCTCTACAGTCAGAGGTTTGACTGTGTGGATTCCGTTAGTCTCCATTTTTATAGCACCGTTTGTCCAAAGATTCTCGGCTGGAATTACCGAGCGCACGCGCTTCTTATCTTTACCTGCCAGGAAAGGACCAATCTTTGAATCAGGATTAGCCTCGATTTCCTCAACAGAACCTTTTGCTATGACCTGTCCGCCTCCGGCACCCGCTCCGGGACCCATTTCAATGATATAGCCGGCAGAGCGCAGTATCTGGGTGTCATGGTCAACTAAGGCTACCGAATTGCCATCGGCTACAAGATCCTTCATTACTCCTATGAGTCCGACATTATTTGCGGGATGCAGACCGATCGAGGGCTCGTCAAGCACATAAAGCACTCCTGTGGTTCGGTTTCTCACAACACGAGCCAACGCCATACGCTGACGCTCTCCGGTTGACAGTGTGGATGTCGCACGGTCGAGAGTCAGATAGCCCAGACCCAGTTCAAGCAGTCGTCGTGCAGTGATGAGGAACGTCTCGCCGATATTGGCAGCCATTTTCCTCATATCTTCAGGCAAGGTTTGAGGGACGTGCTTCACCCACTCAACAGCATCGTCAAGTGACTTCTCGGTTGCAATATCGAGTCCTATGCCGTCAATCCGCGGCGCACGGGCTTTTTCTGAAAGTCGTGAGCCATGGCAGCAGGAGCATACATCGCTTTTTAGAAATTTCTCCACGCGCTTCATACCTTTCTCGTCCGTCACTTTGGCAAGAGCATTCTCAACTGTATATACCGCATTATAATACGTAAAATCAAGTTCCCCAGAGGTATTACCTTTTTTCGCTTTATACAGAATGGTTTTCTTCACCGCCGGACCATCATATACTGTTTCCTTCTCTTGCTCGGTCAAATCTTTGAAAGGAACATCGGTTCTTACACCCATGGCACGACAAACATCGGTCATCAGTGAAAACATCAGGCTGTTCCATGGTGCAACAGCACCCTCGTCAATCGTAAGATTTACATTAGGAACCAATGTGGAGCGGTCAACAGTCATCACCACTCCCGTGCCGCCGCATTTCTCGCATGCTCCGGTGCTATTGAACGACAGATCTTCTGCCGAGGGTCCGTAAAAGTGGGTGCCACACTTCTCACAAAGCAGCTCATGTTCGGCAGCAACGGCAAGAGAGGGGGCGTGATAATGTCCGCAGTGAGGGCATTTGTGTGATGCAAGGCGTGAGAACATCAGCCTCAATGAATTCAGAAGTTCCGTTCCTGTACCGAAAGTGCTTCTCACCCCGGGGATTCCAGGACGCTGACGCAGAGCTATGGCGGCAGGAACGTGAAGAATCTCCTCCACATCGGCTTTAGCCGGCTGAGAAATGCGGCGGCGTGTATAGG